>JALQYS010000260.1 GCA_023254015.1 Paracoccaceae bacterium | reverse complement strand
GAAGGCGTCTGCATCTCCCGCAAGGGCGGCGCGACGATCTCGGCATCGTTCACCGTGCGCAAGATTTCGTTCGGCGAAGGCGTGGAACGCGTGTTCCCGCTCTATTCGACCAACATCGACTCGATCGAAGTGGTCCGCCGCGGCAAGGTGCGTCGCGCCAAGCTCTACTATCTGCGCTCGCGTCGCGGCAAATCGGCCCGTATCGCCGAAGTCACCAACTACAAAGAAAAAGCTGAGTGAGGAGAGGCGCCATGAAAGACGGTATTCACCCCGACTATCACTTCATCGAAGTGAAGATGACCGACGGCACCACCTTCCGCACCAAGACCACCTGGGGCAAGGAAGGCGAGACGATGGCGCTCGACATCGACCCGCTATCGCACCCGGCCTGGACCGGCCAGACCGCCAAGCTGATGGACACCGGCGGCCGCGTGTCGAAGTTCAAGAACAAATACGCCGGCCTGGGCTTCTGAGCCTGACGGCAGTCAAATGGAAAAGCCCCGCATCACGCGGGGCTTTTTCGTTTTCCTGCCAAGGCATCACGCCCATCTTGCCTCATTCTTTTCCGGCATCCGCGGCGCTGCTGGCTTCAGCCTGTATCACGCCACAGAGAGTCGCGTTGTCAGCCTTGCACCTTTCGGTTCTGGTCACTCGAAAAGCATTGGACGGGCAAACGCCGATTGAAGCGCAAGCATCCCGTCAGGTCGAGGCGATGTTGGCAGCCCGAGTCACCTGGACGCGGCTTACGGCTGACCTGCGGGCTGACTACGCCCTGACCTATCATTGCGGGCAGGTGCGCAACGGCGGACATTCGCAATTCACGGGCAACGCGCGGAACCCCTACCCCGTCAAGGACCTGGCCGCGCTGCGCAGCAGGCTTGGGAAGCTTGATGGCGAAACAAACCGATGGCTTTGAAACGCCAAATCGGGAAAAAGCTTTTGACCGGCGCAGATGATCGGTGGATCATCACCCCATGATCCGCGCGCTTCCTTTTCTGCTGTTTGCCGCACCCGCACTGGCCGAGGGCAACCTTGCGGCCAAGGTTGCAGGCCAATATGGCTCGGTCGATGATCCGGCGTTTTCCTGCGCCGAGAACCCGGTTGATCTGCAGTTCACCGACCGGCCGCCGCATGGCATTTTCACTTGGGACACCGCCCGAAAGATCCATGACGACAGCCTTGCGCAACAGGCGGTCTATGACCTTCTTGGCGAAACCCGATTGGGCCTGCTGATGCGGCTGGAAGGCGAGACGCGGAGGACGGACAGCGGCGCGCCGGTGGTCTGGGTCCTGCGGCCCGATGCAGATTTCGGCGGCTTCTGCTGGGGCCGTGCTGACTGGCCCCTCGTGCGCTGTATCAGCCCATTCCGGCGCTGCAATCTGGCGCCCACATCCTGAACAGCGATTTGCGGATAGAAACCCCACTTCCTGCTTCACCTTTCCTGATCTAGCCGTATACCTGTCCGCCCGGACGAGAGAATCCGGGCGGGAAGCAGGAGAAAGCGGCCATGGCGCATATCATCGTTGTCGGGAACGAAAAGGGCGGGTCGGGGAAATCGACCACCTCGATGCATGTGGCGACTGCCCTGGCGCGGATGGGGCACCGGGTGGGTGCGCTTGACCTGGACCTGCGGCAGAAATCCTTTGGCCGCTATGTCGAGAACCGCCGCAGCTTTCTGAAGCGCGCAGGCCTTGACCTGCCGACGCCCGATTACCGCGACCTGCCCGAGGTGGACGCCGCCAGCCTGCAACCGGGTGAAAACCCCTATGACGCCCGCCTGTCGGCCGCCGTTTCCGCGCTGGAGCCTGTCAGCGATTTCATCATCATCGACTGCCCCGGCAGCCATACCCGCCTGTCTCAGGTGGCCCATTCCCTTGCAGATACGCTGATTACGCCGCTGAACGACAGTTTCGTGGATTTCGACCTGCTGGCGCGGATCGACCCGGAAACGGGCAAGGTCAAGGGGCCGTCGATCTATGCAGAGATGGTCTGGAACGCGCGGCAATTGCGCGCGCAGGCCGGGCTGAAGCCGATCGACTGGATCGTGCTGCGCAACCGGCTTGGCGCGCAGGCGATGCACAACAAGCGCAAGGTCGGCGCCGCGCTGGAAGACCTGTCGCGCCGCATCGGCTTTCGCGTCTCGCCCGGCTTTGCCGAGCGGGTGATCTTTCGCGAGCTGTTCCCGCGCGGGTTGACCGTGCTTGACCTCAAGGATACCGGCGTTGACCAGATGAACATGTCGAACGTCGCCGCCCGTCAGGAGGTGCGCGACCTGATGCGCGAATTGCGCCTGCCCGGCGTCACGATCGACTTCTGAACGCCAAGCCCCGCGCCTGGACCCGCGCCTCGCGGGTGCCGATGCGGATCAGGCGAAGTTCGAACACGTCCGGTTCGAAAACAGTCTTGGGGGCGAACAGCCCGAACCGTGCAAGGAGGGGGAAAAGCCGCGCCATCTTGGCCTCCTGCGTTGCTGATGGTCTGTTGTCCCGCGAAAGCGGGGCGAAAAAGCGGCAACCATAAGGAGAAAACGCGCCCTCCGGCACAACATAAAACGGGACTTGCGCCCCCACGCTTGAGTGGCCGGGCCGCCCGTGGCATGTGTCAGACCATGCCGTGACCGAGGACTGCCATGACCAACCCGCTTTACGCCGCGCTTTTCGCCCCCCTGACCCTGCGGGACAGCCCCGTGTTGCAACTTCCCGGGGAAGCCGCGCTGACGGGGCGCGCGTTTCACGACATGATCGCGCAGGCTGCCCATGTCTTGCAGGCGGCGGGCGTGGGACTGGGCGAGCGGGTGGCGGTGCAGGTGGGCAAGTCGCCGCAGGCACTGGCGGTCTATGCCGCGACCGTCTCGATTGGCGCGGTGTTCCTGCCGTTGAACACGGCCTATACCCCGGCCGAAGTGGCCTATTTTCTGGGCGACGCCCAGCCCCGCCTGTTCCTGTGCGACCCCGCGCGCGCCGAAGCGCTGGCCCCGGTGGCGGCCGCCAGTGGTGCCAGACTGATGACGCTGGACGGTGCGAAGGGCAGCTTTGCCGCCGCCATGGCAGGGCAGCCCACCACCCTTGCCCCCGCCCCCCGCGCGCCCGGCGATCTGGCGGCGATCCTTTACACCTCGGGCACCACGGGCCGGTCAAAGGGCGCCATGCTGAGCCATGACAACCTGTTGTCCAATGCCCGGGTGCTTGCCGATCTCTGGGCCTTTACCGACAAGGACGTGCTGCTGCATGCCCTGCCGATCTTTCACACCCACGGGCTGTTCGTGGCTTCTAACATCAGCTTTCTGACCGGCGGCCAGATGATCTTCCTGCCCGGCTTTGATCTGGAGCAGGTGCTGGCCGCCCTGCCCCGGGCCACGGCCATGATGGGGGTTCCCACCTTTTACACCCGCCTTCTGGACGATGACCGGTTCACCAGCGATCTGGTGGCGCATATGCGGCTGTTCGTGTCCGGCTCGGCCCCGCTCCTTGCCGAAACCCATCAGGCGTTTCAGGCGCGGACCGGTCACCGGATTCTGGAACGCTATGGCATGACCGAAACCAACATGAGCACCTCGAACCCCTATGAGGGCGAGCGGCGGGCGGGCACGGTGGGCTTCCCGCTGCCGGGGGTAGAGTTGCGGATCATGGCCGAGGGCGCCGAAGTGCCGCCGGGCGAAGTGGGCGGCATCGAGGTGCGGGGGCCGAACGTGTTTCTGGGCTATTGGCAGATGCCGGAAAAGACGGCGGAAGAGTTGCGGCCCGATGGCTGGTTCATCACCGGCGATCTGGGGCGCATTGATGCGGATGGCTATGTGCAGATCGTGGGCCGCGCCAAGGATCTGGTGATAACCGGCGGCTACAACGTCTATCCGATCGAGGTCGAGATGGTGCTGGACGAACAGCCCGGCGTGCTGGAAAGCGCCGTGGTGGGCGTGCCGCATCCCGATTTCGGCGAGGCGGTCTTTGCCGTTCTGGCCGCGCGCAAGGGGGCGGACCTGTCTGCCGATGCCGCCTTGACCGCGATCCGTGACAAGCTGGCGCGGTTCAAGCAACCCAAGGCCGCCGTGGTG
>JALQYS010000250.1 GCA_023254015.1 Paracoccaceae bacterium | reverse complement strand
GAACGCACCAAGGCGCTTCTGGCCAATGGACACAGTGACCTTGATATTGAAATCTCGGTCCTGCGCGACCGGCTGAAACTGGAAACCTGATCCCTTTTGTTTGCGAGAGTGCCATGACCCAATCCATTCAATCCGCCGCCGCTTCGGCCCTTGCCGAGGTTGAAAAGGTCACCGCCGTGCTGTTGCCCGAACCCGGCGCCGCCATCGTGCCGCTGACCGAAGCCACGCCCGCGCAGGCCGACGAAATCCGCAAGCGCATGGCCGAGATCGATCTGTCCAGCAGCCAGTCGATCATCGCCTTCGGCTCTGCCGCGCAGGCCGAATTGCAGGTCATCAGCCAGGAGATGCTGTCGGGCGTCAAGAACAAGGACGTCGGCCCGGCCGGCGACAGCCTGCGCGAGATCGTCACCACCATCCGCGGCTTTTCCGGCGAAGAGCTGGACCTTGGCCGCGAACAAAGCTGGTGGGAAAAGCTTTTGGGCAAGGCGGCCCCGCTGGCGGAATTCATCGCCCGCTATGAAGAGGTGCAGGGCCAGATCGACAAGATCACCACGAACCTCCTGCAGCATGAGCATACCCTTCTGAAGGACGTCCGCGCGCTGGACATCCTTTATGAAAAGACCCTGACCTTCTATGACGAACTGGCGCTGTATATTGCCGCCGGCGAGGCGAAGCTGGCCGAGGTGGACGCCCGCGAGATTCCCGCCAAAGAGGCCGCCGTTGCCGCCGCGCCCGAGGCCGATCAGGTGAAGATGGCGCAGGAATTGCGCGACCTGCGTTCGGCGCGCGACGATCTGGAGCGCCGAGTGCATGACCTGAAGCTGACCCGTCAGGTCACCATGCAATCGCTGCCCTCGATCCGGCTGGTGCAGGAAAACGACAAGTCGCTGATCACCAAGATCAACTCGACACTCGTCAACACCGTGCCCCTGTGGGAAACCCAGCTGGCGCAGGCCGTCACCATCCAGCGGTCGAAAGAGGCGGCCACCGCGATCCGCGATGCCAACGACCTGACGAACGAGCTTCTCACCTCGAACGCCGAGAACCTGCGCGAGACGAACAGGGTCGTGCGCACCGAGATGGAGCGCGGCGTCTTTGACATCGAGGCGGTGAAACAGGCCAATGCCTCGCTTATCGCCACGATCGAGGAAAGCCTGGCCATCGCCGATGAGGGCAAGGCACGGCGGGCGGCGGCCGAGGTGGAGCTGGTGAAGATGG
This sequence comes from Paracoccaceae bacterium, assembly GCA_023254015.1. Lineage (GTDB taxonomy): Bacteria > Pseudomonadota > Alphaproteobacteria > Rhodobacterales > Rhodobacteraceae > Tabrizicola_A. Next base: position 1,493 of record JALQYS010000250.1, on the reverse strand, counting down.
AGCATGAGCTGCGCGACACCCTCTCGGCTGCCCGGGCGCGCGGCGGCGCGGCGCAGGCCACCTCCGGGGGGGCGATCTGAGATCATGGCAATGCAGCCGGGAAGATGGACAGGCATGACCGCGGCGCTGGGGCTTCTGGCCGCCTGTGCTGCGCCGGCTGTCGCCCCGCCCCGCCCGGCCACGCCCCCCACCCCGCCGGTGGCCGAGGCCGCGCCACCGCCCCCCAGCCCCGAAAGTGCGGCCGCCCGGTCCTATTACGCGCAGATCCAGCAGGCCCTGTTGTCGCAGGGGCTGATGCGCACCGATGGCGGCGGCACGGACACGCCCTATACCGACCGGATGCTGGCCGAGACCTTCCTCGACATCGCCCTGCATGACGAATACCAGCCCGGCACCGGCGGTCTGGTGGCCAGCGGCGGTGCGCCGACCACCCTGCGCCGCTGGGCCGGGCCGGTGCGCGTGGGCCTGCGCTTTGGCGCCTCGGTCTCGTCCGAACTTCGGGCGACCGACACCGCGCGGGTGGCCTCTTTCCTTGCGCGGCTGTCGCAGGTGACGGGCCATCCGATCCGGCTGGACGATCAGAACCCGAATTTCATGCTGCATATCGTGACCGAGGACGAACGCCGCGCCTTGGGTCCGGCCATTCAGGCGGCGCTTCCCGGTATCGGCGCGGGCGATGTGGCGGGGCTGACCCAGATGCCCAGAACCACCTATTGCGCCGTTCTGGCCCAGTCGCGCGGGCAAGGCGGGGTCTATACCCGGGCCTTTGCCGTGGTTCGGGCCGAACATCCCGACCTTTTGCGCCTGTCCTGCATCCATGAGGAAATCGCCCAAGGCCTGGGCCTGCCCAACGACAGCCCGCGCGCGCGCCCCTCGATCTTCAATGACGACGAAGAGTTCGCGCTGCTCACGCGGATGGACGAGGACATGCTGCGCATCCTTTACAACCCCGCCCTGCGCCCCGGCATGACGCTGGACGAGGCGCGTCCCATCGTTTTCGACCTTGCCGCCCGGATTGCGGGCGGCGCATCATGACCGCATAAGGACGCGGCAAGGAGCGACCATGGTTTTCGATTTTCTCAAGGGCGAATTCATCGACGTCATTTCCTGGCTGGATGACACGCGCGACACCATGGTGTGGCGGTTCGAACGCCGGGGGCAGGCGATCAAATACGGCGCCAAGCTGACGGTCCGCGAAGGTCAGGCGGCGGTCTTCGTGCATGAGGGGCAGTTGGCCGATGTCTTCGGTCCCGGCCTTTACATGCTGGAAACCAACAACATGCCGGTAATGACGACGCTGCAGCACTGGGACCACGGCTTTGACAGCCCGTTCAAGTCCGAGATCTATTTCGTCAACACGACCCGCTTCAACGATCAGAAATGGGTGTTGATTATGAGCCAAGTTTCGGTAATTATGATATGATGGACATGGACGTATCCCCTTGGAGTTAAATTGGCAGTAGAAGTTGCAAATGCGAAAGAAGTAATTGATA
>JALQYS010000244.1 GCA_023254015.1 Paracoccaceae bacterium | reverse complement strand
GTGGAAGATCGGCTTTGCGGTGCTGGCGGTGGCTGTTGTGGTGGGCGCCGTGGTGTTCCTGTCAGACCCGGCGGCCTTTGGCGTCTCACCCCAAAGCCTGCCGGATTGGCTGAACTGAGCAGATCCGGCGTGCCGCGCGGTCATGGCAGGGCGCGGGGGCGGTTGACATCCCCGCCCCCCCGCGCGATAGCGCGCGCATTCCCAAAGCGGAGGTTTAGATGCGCGTCCTCGATCACGCCCGCATTCCCGAATTGCCGAACCCCTCTTTCGGCAAGGTGCGCGACTGCTATGACCTTCCGGCAACCGCCACGGAACCCGCGCGGCGCATCCTCATTTCGTCCGACCGCCTCAGCGCCTTTGACCGCATTCTGGCGGCGATCCCCTTCAAGGGGCAGGTGTTGACGCAATTGGCCCGCTGGTGGTTTGACCGCACGTCCGACCTGTGCCCGAACCATGTGCTGTCCTACCCGGACCCGAATGTGGTGATCGGCAAACGCGTCGAGATCCTGCCGGTCGAGGTGGTGGTGCGCGGCTATCTGGCGGGCACGACATCGACCTCGGTGCTGACGCAATACAAGGCCGGGGTGCGGACCATGTATGGCCACACCCTTCCCGATGGGCTGCGCGACAATCAGGTGCTGCCCGCGGCAATCATCACGCCCACCTCCAAGGCCTTTGACGGTGGCCATGACGAGCCGCTGACGGCTGCGGACATCGTGGCGCAGGGCCTCTTGACCGCCGCGCAGTGGGATGAGGTCTCGGCCCGAGCGCTGGCGCTCTTTGCGCGCGGCCAGAAGATCGCGGCCGAGCGTGGGCTGATCCTGGTCGATACCAAATATGAATTCGGCCTTGATGCCGAAGGAACCATCCTGATCGCCGATGAAATCCATACGCCTGACAGCAGCCGCTATTGGATCGCCAGTGGCTATCAGGCCGCATTCGAGGCGGGCACCCGGCCGCCGTCCTTTGACAAGGACGTGATCCGGTCCTGGGTGGGCGCGCGCTGCGACCCCTACAAGGATCCGATCCCGGAAATCCCGGCCGAGATGATCGAGCAGACCTCGCGCGTCTATATCGACGCTTATGAGCAGATCACCGGCGAAACCTTTGTCCCCGACCTGACGGGCGAAACGACGCTGGCGCGCGTGCGCGCCAATCTGGCGCGCTATTTTCAGTAGGATGGGCAATATTGCCCATCCTACGCGATGGATGCCCTGGCGCGTGAAAGGGCAAGACAGATGATTCTTGGCTGCGGTGAAGCCCTGATCGACATGCTGCCGCGCACCGCCACCACGGGCGAGGCCGCCTTTGCCCCGCATGCGGGCGGCGCGGTGTTCAACACCGCCATCGCGCTTGGCCGCCTCGGTGCGCCCGTGGGGTTTTTCTCGGGCCTCTCGACCGACATGCTTGGCGAAATTCTGGCCGATGCTCTGGCGGCCTCGGAGGTTGACAGCCGTTTCGTTGTCCGGTCCGACCGCCCCAGCACGGTGGCCTATGTCAGGCTGGTGGACGGTCAGGCCAGCTATGCCTTCCATGACGAGAACAGCGCCGGCCGGATGCTGTCGCTTGCCGAGCTGCCCGATTTGCCAGCCGAAGTGGACACGCTGTTCTTTGGCGGCATCTCGCTGGTCCATGACCCGGCGGCCAGCACCTATGCCGCGCTGCAGGCCCGCGAAGCGGCGCGGCGCGTCACCATGATCGACCCCAACATCCGCCCCGGATTCATCGCCGGGCACGAGGCCCCCTATCGCGTCCGGATCGATGGCATGATGGCGCGGGCAGATATCGTGAAGCTGTCGGATGAGGATCTGCACTGGCTCATGGGGCCGGGCGATGTGGTGGATCTGGCCCGGCAGGTTCTGGCCACAGGGCCACGGCTGGTCTTTGTCACCGAGGGCGCGGCCGGGGCGCGGGCCGTCACCGCCCGGCAAAGCCGCTTTGTGCCCGCCCGCACGGTCATCGTTGCCGACACGGTCGGCGCGGGCGACACGTTCAACGCCGGGATCCTTTGCGCCCTGCACGAGGCGGGCGCGCTGACCAAGGCCCGCCTTGCCGCCCTGTCGGACGACGAAATTGATGCCGCACTGCACCTTGGCGTGCAGGCCGCCGCCGTCACGGTCAGCCGCGCCGGTGCCAACCCACCCTGGAGGAGCGAGCTATGAGAGCTGTTCTGCAACGCGTTGACCGGGCCTCCGTCTCGGTCGAGGGCCGCATCGTCGGCGAAATCGGCAAGGGGCTGATGATCCTTGTCTGCGCCATGCAGGGCGACACAGAAGCGCAGGCGGAAAAGCTGGCGGCCAAGATCGCCAAGCTGCGCATCTTCAAGGACGATCAGGGCAAGATGAACCTTGCGGTCAAGGACGCGGGCAATGCCGCGCTGATCGTCAGCCAGTTCACCCTTGCCGCCGACCTGCGCGGCAACCGCCCCGGCTTCAGCTATGCCGCCGCGCCGGATGACGGGAACCGGCTCTATGAGCATTTCGCGGCCCGGATCGCGGCGGAAGGGATTTCGGTGGCCAAGGGCATCTTTGGCGCGGATATGGATGTATCGCTGGTCAATCAGGGGCCGGTGACCATCTGGATGGACACCGACACGCTGTAACCCCTCGGGGCCTCAGGGGGCCTTGATCTGCGATTGCAGCAAAAGCCCCACCCCCAGCACGATCATTCCCATGCCGATCCCCTGCCGCAGGGGCAGGCGCTGGCCGAAATGGAACCGCGCGACGAGTTGGGCGAAGATCACCTCGGCCAGCGCCAGCGTGCGCACATTGGCCGCCGAGGTCAGCGCAAAGCCCAGAAACCAGAACTGCGAGGCGAAAGCCCCCAGAAACCCCGCCCCCAGCGAGCCGCGCCATTGGCCAAGGCTGGCCATCAGGGCCTTGCGGTCGAAAAGCCCCATCCACAGCAAAAGCGTCCCGGTCTGGATCGACAGCGACAGCACCAGCGTCGTGGTGGACCGGATCAGCGTGCCGCCACTTTCCAGCCCCGTGACCCCGCCGCGAAAGCCGATCGCCGACAGGCCGAACAGCCCCGCGGCCAAAAGGCCGGTCAGCGCCGGGCCGGGCGCCATCCAGTCACGCGGGTTGCGGGCCGGCTTGACCGACATCACCAGAACCCCTGCCGTGGCAACCGCGATGGCCGCCATGGCGGGCCAGCTTAACGGATCGCCGATCAGCGCCGCCGCCCCCAGCGCCACGATGACGGGTTCGGTTTTCAGCCAGGCCGTCGTCACCGAAAAGCTTTGGCTTTTCATGGTAATCAGCATCAGCGCCGTTGCCCCGATCTGGGCCATGGCGCCCATCGTGGTATAGGCCCAGGTCCGCGCCGTCAGCGCCGGCAGCGCCTCGCCCGTGGCCAGCAGGACCACGCCCAGAAACAGCACCGCAAAGGGCAGGCCAAAGAGGAACCGCACCTGCGTCGCCCCTACCGTGCCCAGGGTGGCGGTCAGGCTGGCCTGGGCGGCATTGCGCGCCGTTTGCGCCGCCGCCGCGACCAGCGCGATGCCCGCCCAGAGCGGGATCACCGACAGGACCGGATCAGCCGGCCCAACCGCTTCATCCCCTCGTCGATCTGCTCTTCATTGGCACAAGAGAAGGACAGCCGCAGCGTGTTGCCATTCGATCCATCGGCATAGAAGGCCCGCCCCGGCACGAAGGCCACCCGCTCGGTCTTGAGCGACTGGGCCAGCAACTCGGCCCCGTCCATGCCCGCGGGCAGGGTGACCCAGACGAACATGCCCCCCTCGGGCTTGGTCCACTCCACCCCCTCGGGCATCTCGCGCGCCAAGGCGGCAAGCAGGTGGTCGCGCCGCGCCATGTAGGTGGCACGCAGTTTGGCCACATGCGGGCCGAAAACGGTGGAGGCGACCTTGTGCGTCACCATCTGGTTGATGGTGGAAGAGTGCAGATCGGCCGCCTGTTTCATCAGCACAAGCCGGCTGATGACGTCATGGGCCGCGCAAATCCAGCCCACCCGCAAGCCCGGGGCCAGAGATTTCGAGAACGACCCGCAATAGAGGGTTCGGCAGGCCTCGATGCTGCCCTTGCGCGCGATTTCCAGCGCCAGAATCGGCGGAATCGCTTCGCCATCAAAGCGCAGGGTCTGATAGGCGGCGTCCTCGATGATGGCGATGTCCAGCTCGTCGGCCAGATCGATCACCGCCTCGCGCGCGGCGCGGTCCAGCGTCTCGCCCGTGGGGTTGGCGAAATCGACCGACAGATAAGCGAACTTGACCCGCCCCCCGGCCTTTTCGGCGGTGGCGGCAAAATCGGCGGCGCTGCGGTTGCCCTTGGGGTCCAGCCGGTCATAATTCGGCTCATAGGCGTTGAAGGCGCCCAGCGCGCCCAGATAGGTCGGCCAGCCGACCAGCGCGGTATCGCCCGGTGACAGCATCAGCTTGCCCAGATAATCCAGCGCCTGCTGCGAGCCCGAGGTGATCAGGATGTTGCTCGCATCGC
>JALQYS010000223.1 GCA_023254015.1 Paracoccaceae bacterium | reverse complement strand
CGTCGAGAACAGGTGGGAGGGCGGTCTGAAGTGCGGAAGGGTTGGGGTTCATCCTTGACGGTGCGCGCAACCCGCTCGACGGCGGCCTTGGGCAGCGGGCCCAGCGAATTGCCGTCCAGATAGATCATGCCGTCGGGCAGGTGAAACTGGGCGCGGGTCGCGGTGAAGTCGGTCATGGGGCACTCCGGATCAGGCAGGAAACCTTGTATCGCTTTGGCAATAGCGGCAAGCGTCCTTTGTTGCAAGAAATTTCAAGCTTGAAACGCTTTTGCCGCTGTGGCGACCTGTCAATGAGAAATGCGACAGGAATTTGCCTGAAAGCGGTTGCATGTGAGGGTGTCTTGGGCATTATGCATGCGCAGAAATGGGGCTAAGGGAACAAATTGCAGGCAATTCTGGCGAAATGGCTGGATTGGCCACCGGTCTGGACGCTGTCCGGTCTGGCGCTGATCTGGGTTCTGGCGCTGATTCCCTTGCCGGGCGGCTTTGGTGTTTTCGGCCCGGTGCTGGCGCTGGCCTGTCTGGTGCTGGCATTTTGGCTGATGGGGCGGGCCGTTCTGCAGATGGCGCGGCTGCGCACGACGGTGAATCCGCGCGGGCAGCCGCGGGTGCTGGTGTCAGACGGGGTCTTTGGTCTTTCGCGCAACCCGATCTATCTGGGCGACGCGCTTTTGCTGTTGGCCGCGGCCTTTTGGACTGACAGTCTGGCCGGGTTGCTGGTCGTGGCGGGGTTTTTGTGGATCGTGACCGCCCGGTTCATCCGCGTCGAGGAGGCGCGGTTGGTCGATACGTTCGGTGTCACGGCCGAAGAATGGTTTGGCCGCGTCAGACGCTGGATCTGAGGCGGATGAGGGAACAGGGCGGGCGGAAAACGCACGCGGAAAAGGGGGAAAGTTCAGTGAAGATCGGGGCTTTGAGGGAGATCTTTGAAGGCGAGAACCGGGTGGCGATGACGCCTGATTCCGCGCTTCAGTTGCAAAAGCTGGGGCACACCTGCTGCATTGAATCCGGGGCCGGGCAGAAGGCCGGGTTTTCGGATGCGTCCTATGCCAAGGCGGGGGTCGAGGTTCTGGCCGATGCCGCGGCGGTGCTGGCGGCGGCCGATGTGGTGGTCAAGGTGCGCGGCCCCGAAGTGGCCGAGGCCAAGGCGCTGCGGGAAGGTCAGACCCTGATTTCCTTCTTCTGGCCGGCGCAGAACCCCGAGCTTCTGGAAATTGCCAAGGACCGCGGCGCGACTGTGGTCGCCATGGACATGGTGCCGCGGATCAGCCGCGCGCAGAAGATGGACGCGCTGTCGTCGATGGCCAATATCGCGGGCTATCGCGCGGTGATCGAGGCCGGCAACAACTTTGGCCGCTTCTTCACCGGTCAGGTGACGGCGGCGGGCAAGGTGCCCCCGGCCAAGGTTCTGATCGTCGGCGCAGGTGTGGCGGGGCTGGCGGCCATCGGCACGGCGGTGTCGCTGGGCGCGATCGTCAACGCCTTTGACGTGCGCCCCGAAGTGGCCGAGCAGATCGAATCCATGGGCGCGAATTTCGTGTTCCTGGAGTTCGAGGAGAAGCAGGACGGCGCGGCCACCGGCGGCTATGCGGCCCCGTCTTCCCCAGAGTTCCGCGAAAAGCAGCTGGCCAAGTTCCGCGAGCTTGCGCCCGAGATGGACATTGTCATCACCACCGCCCTGATCCCGGGCCGTCCGGCGCCGAAGCTCTGGACCGAGGACATGGTCAAGATGATGAAGACCGGTTCGGTCATCATCGACCTTGCGGCGGAACGCGGCGGCAACTGTGACCTGACGGTGCCTGACCAGAAGATCGTCACCGACAATGGCGTGACCATCGTCGGCTATACCGACTTCCCCAGCCGCATGGCGACGCAGGCCTCGACGCTTTATTCCACCAACATCCGCCACATGCTGACGGACCTGACGCCGAAGAAGGATGGCGTGATCGTCCACAACATGGAGGATGACGTGATCCGCGGCGCGACCGTGGCGCATGCAGGTGCGGTGACCTATCCGCCACCACCGCCCAAGGTGGCGGCGATTGCGGCGGCCAAGCCCAAGGAAAAGGTGAAGGAACCCACGCCGGAAGAAAAGCGCGCGGCCGAGGCTGCGGCCTTCAAGGCCGAGACGCGCAATCAGGTGGGCATGCTGGTGGGCGGCGGTGCGCTGATCCTTCTGGCGGGGCTGTTCGCGCCGGCCAGCTTCATGTCGCATTTCATCGTCTTTGTGCTGGCCTGTTTCGTGGGCTTCCAGGTGATCTGGAACGTCAGCCACAGCCTGCACACGCCGCTGATGGCGGTCACGAACGCGATTTCGTCGATCATCATCCTGGGCGCGCTGATGCAGATCGGTTCGGGCAACTGGCTGGTGGTCATCCTTGCGGCATTGTCGGTCTTCATGGCGGGGATCAACATTTTCGGGGGCTTCATGGTCACCCGGCGCATGCTCGCCATGTTCCAGAAGTCGTAAGGGGGGCCGAAGATGGAATACGGATTTACCACGGCGGCCTATGTGGTTGCGGCAGTTCTGTTCATCCTGTCTTTGGGCGGGTTGTCGGGACAGGAAAGTGCGAAACGCGCGGTCTGGTATGGCATTGCGGGCATGGCCCTGGCCGTGGCGGCGACGCTTTACGGCCCCGGCGCGGGCAACTGGATGATCTCGCTGGCGATGATCGTGGTCGGCGGCGCGATTGGCTGGGTTGTGGCGCAGCGCGTGCAGATGACGGAAATGCCGCAGCTGGTGGCCGCGATGCACTCGCTGGTTGGTCTGGCGGCGGTGTTCATCGGCTATAACACCGAGATTGAAATGGCCGGGATTGCCGCCCTGCAGGCGGCGGGCGATGCCGATGCGCTGAACGCGCTGTCGGGCTTTGCCCAGAAGATCGCGGCGAAATCGGCCAGCGAGATTGCGGTGCTGAAGGTGGAAACCTTCCTGGGCGTGTTCATCGGGGCGGTGACCTTCACCGGGTCGGTGATTGCCTATGGCAAGCTCGCCGGCAAGGTCGACGGCAAGGCGAAGAAGCTGCCGGGCGGGCATCTTCTGAACGCGGCGGCGGCGCTGATCTCGCTGGTGCTTCTGGTCATGTATTTCAACGGCGCGGGCACCTGGGCGCTGGTCGTGATGACGCTGGCGGCGTTCTTCATCGGCTATCACCTGATCATGGGCATCGGCGGGGCCGACATGCCGGTCGTGGTGTCGATGCTGAACAGCTATTCGGGTTGGGCGGCGGCGGCGATTGGTTTCTCGCTGTCGAACGACCTTCTGATCGTGGTCGGCGCGCTGGTTGGCTCGTCCGGCGCCATCCTGAGCTACATCATGTGCAAGGCGATGAACCGGTCGTTCATTTCCGTGATCCTTGGCGGCTTTGGCGGCACCACGGGGCCCGCGATGGAAGTGGTGGGCGAGCAGATTGCCATTGATACCGAAGGCGTGGCCGCAGCGCTGAATGATGCGGAATCCATCATCATCATCCCGGGTTACGGCATGGCCGTGGCGCAGGCGCAGCAAAGCGTGTCGGAACTGACCCGCAAGCTGCGCGCCAAGGGCAAGGACGTGCGGTTCGCCATCCACCCGGTGGCCGGCCGTCTGCCCGGGCACATGAACGTGCTCTTGGCCGAGGCGAAGG
>JALQYS010000110.1 GCA_023254015.1 Paracoccaceae bacterium | reverse complement strand
ATTCGCATTCCACCTGAAAATCGTTGGATTTCCAAGACATGCTTTCGAGAGCCTATCTGCGGAGCTCGAAGGCCCGGCAAAGTAGGGTCGGGACTTCGGGAACGGGGTTGCCCCAGTCAAGCTGTTTTGTGCATGCGAGGTTGGCCGCCTGAGCACGGTTTTTAGCATCTGTGCTTTATGGGCCGCCCTGCTGTCACTGCCGCCTTCGTCTGAGATCAACCCGGGTGCATGCTTCGGTCCGTGGTCAGCGCGGTGGCTGCCAACATGATGCTGGTTCAATGCAATTCCGATGTGCCCATCTCGTTGGCGTGCTCGATCTGAATCGGCAACAGTCCTGACCACGGCATCATCGGAACCGCGTCCCTCGGGGACCTCGAAGGCCTGCGTTCAGGCAGGCAACGGGTGGGAACTCAGGTCGTCAGGCCGTATAGGACACTGCGATGTCGGTCCGGAAATCGGTGTCATCGACCCACATGCGGTGAAGGATCACCCCGATCCGCCGCGCCAAGGCGACCATTGCGCACTTTGTGCCACGGCGGCGGGCAACCTGTGCGGCCCATGTTCTCAGCCAGGTTGAACGGCCACGGTGCATCATGACCGTCGCAGCTTGGCACAGGGCGCGTCGAAGGTTGACGTCGCCCGCCTTCGTGATCCCGCCAGAGACATCGCGCTCGCCCGACTGGTTTCGTGAGGGCGTCAGGCCGACCCATGGCCCGACCTTCTTCGACGACGTGAAGCGGCCAGGGTCATCCACCGCCGATCGATAGGTCAGTGCGACCAGCGCACCGACCCCGGGCATGGACATCATGCGGCGGCAGGCCGGATCCTCCTGGGCAAGCTGGCGGACACGGCGTTCCAGCCCGGCCAGTTCCTGTCGGAGCGACAGTCGCGCCCGCAGCATTGGTTCGGTTGCCGCCTCCAGCATCGGATTGCCCGTCGTCAGTTCGCGAATGCGCTGTTCAAACCTGCCGCGCGATATGGAGCCGACCTTCAGACCAAAGTTCCGCAAGAGCCCGCGCAGGGACATTTCCAGCGCGATGAAGCCCTGTTGCACTGCCTTGCGCGCGTTCAGAACGGCGCGGACCTCTTGTGCCGACACAGATTTACAGTGAACCGGCCGGAACCACCCCAGATGAAGCAAGCGCGCGATCCCTTCGGCATCCCTGCGATCGGTCTTGATCGGCATGGCCTTCAGCGCCCCCTTCACCTGCCGGGTTTCCATCAGCACGACGTCAAGTCCAGCCTCGGTCAGCCCGCGGTGCAGCCATTGCGACAGGGGACCGGCTTCCAAGCCGATGGCAGCGATGGTGCCGCCGAGATCCCCCATCCACCGGGTCAGCGCTTCCGGCTCGCTGGCCGCCTGCGCCTCCCTCTCGATCTTCCCATGTTCGCTGACCACGCAGATCGCGATCTTCTCCAGCGACACGTCCAGTCCGACAAACAGCTTCATCCCGAAGTCCTCCCAATGGATCTGATACGGGAATGGCGCCAGCTTGCCCTCGGTTTGGCAACGGTAACGGGTGGGTCGCGGCGCAGGCCCCGTTACGGCATCTCGTTAGTCAGATGGGGTATTCGGCTTATGCCCCATTCCCGACGATGGCGTTCGTGGAGGTGCTGCGCTTCGAGCTGATTGTAGAACGTGGTCTGTGTGAAACAGCAACATTGCGTCGAGCTGCTGCGCGTGGAGAGTCCTGGAACGGCGTGATCAACCGCCATCAGTATCACGGATTGGACTGCCAGGCTCCTGACAGGTGGCCGTGTGATCCTATGAGCGCAGCCGATACGGTCCTAACAACTGCCGTTACTCAGAATCTCCTCAATCCAGGCCGGAACCATCTCAGTCGCGCGGCCGAGTATGACGCGGTCGGCGCTGCCCCACCTGAAATCAGGCCATTACACCCGACAGAACCCCGGGCCAGAACCATCCGGTCTGACCCCCGGCTACCCGCGCGAGTGGTTCTATGTGCTGCCCGAGCACGTCAGCCGGGCCGTGCAGGCGATCCGGGACGGGAACCTGCATGAGCTGGAGTACGACCCGGATAGCCAGGCGATCCGGAACAAGAAACCCTAATCATTATCCCACTGAGGCGCATTTCAAATGTCGAACGAAATTTTCAGAATCCGTCGCCTCGATGATGCCGCTGTACATGACATTGTCATGCGTGCGGCTGAGGCCGCGAGGGCGGCTGCCTCAGCTGACGGCCTGAGCGGCGAAGAGGTGAAAATCATCCCGGAATTCTTCGGTATTTCCATTCTTGGTGTTCTGAATTTGGATGAAATGCCGCCAAGGGCTGGGCACTACACAATCAAGACCGCGCGGCTCAGCTTACAGACGACCATAGCTGTTGACGCGAACCGCCCAAACGAGGCGACAACCATCAGGTTCGTGTTGAGCAGGGGCGCTGAAAACGAACTGGATCAACTCCAGATAAATCGGGAAGGAAATTCTGGGGTTGATCGATGGCGGGATGGGCGAGGCCGAGCCGCGGTCATCAGCGCCTTCGACGTTCTCAACAGTGTCATAGCTCCTTCTGATGCCAATCCTGGAACGTAAGCCTCCGGCGGCGGCCGTCTTGAGCCGATTTCTGTAGCCCGGCTATCGAGTGTCCGTATGGACGCACACGAAGACACCCCCCGTATTCAGATTTTGTCGGTTTCCGACGCGGGTCGCCGCCGCCGGTGGACGGATGACGAGAAGATCCGGATTGTCGAGGAAAGCCATCGCGATGGCGTGTCGCTGGCCGAGGTGGCGCGGCGACATGAGATTTCGCGGTCGATGCTTTACGATTGGCGTTATCGACACAAACTTGGGCTGTTTGGCGCTTCGATGCCTTTCATGCGACTGGTTCCGATGGACAGTCACACTCATGCTGCAGGCGCGCTGTCCTCGACCACGCCGCCACCGTCTGTGATGACCATTGATCTGTGCGAGCGGTATCGCGTCACGATCCCCGTGGGCTTCGACATGGAGGCCGCCGCGCGGTTGCTCAATGGCCTGGTTGTCAGCAAATGATCGCGTTTCCGGCTGGTGCAAAGGTCTGGATCGCGGGCGGCGTGACGGACATGCGGTGCGGAATGAACAGTCTGGCGCTGAAGGTGCAGCAGGGGCTTGGTCGCAACCCACATGGGGGTGAGATTTTCTGCTTCCGAGGCCGCAAGGGCGACCTAATCAAGATCCTCTGGCACGACGGGGTCGGCATGTCGCTGTATATCAAGCGACTGGAGGCGGGGAAGTTCATCTGGCCGGTGAGCCAGAGCGGGGCCGCTGTTCCGGTTTCGGCGGCGCAGCTCGGTTATCTTCTGGAAGGGATCGACTGGCGCAATCCGCGCTGGACGCAGCGGCCTGCCTCGGCAGGATAATCGCGGGAATTCCTTTGTTTTATTGGACCATTTTGGGGTTTCGTGGTAGGTCTTCGGTATGTCGGAGCCCCCCTCAGAGATCGAAGTCCTGCGTGCTGCCCTCGCTGCGGCTGAGGCCCGCGCAGCCGCGGCAGAGGACGAACTAATACAGGCGCGCGCCGTCGTTTCAGCCTCGGATGCGATGATCCGGCACTTGCAACTCCAGATCGCCAAACTCCGCCGTGAGCAGTTCGGCCACAGCGCGGAACGCCATGCCCGGCTGATCGAACAGCTCGAGATGCAACTCGAGGATCTGGAGACGGACCTTGGGCAGGATCGGGCAAAGACGGGTGCCGCGGTGGCGAAGACCACGGTTGCGGCTTTCGAACGTCGTCGGCCCGCCCGCAAGCCGTTTCCGGAACATTTGCCACGCGAGCGCGTGGTGGTCGAAGCCCCGGCCTCCTGCACGTGCTGTGGGTCGACGCGCATCGTGAAGATGGGCGAAGACATCACCGAGACGCTGGAGGTCGTTCCCCGGCAGTGGAAGGTGATCCAGACCGTCCGGGAGAAGTTCACCTGCCGCGACTGCGAGAAGATCAGCCAGCCGCCAGCGCCCTTCCACCCGACGCCCAGGGGTTGGGCAGGCCCCAACCTGCTCGCGATGGTGCTGTTCGAGAAGTTCGGACAGCATCAGCCCCTCAACCGGCAAGCGGAGCGTTATGCCAAGGAGGGCGTCGAGATCAGCCTCTCGACCCTGGCCGACCAGGTCGGGGCCTGCACCGTGGCGCTGCAGCCGATCCACGATCTGATCCGCGCCCATGTTCTCAGCGCCGAACGATTGCACGCTGATGATACGACCGTGCCGCTGATGGCCAAGGGCGGGACGCAGACGGCCCGGCTCTGGACCTATCTGCGCGACGACCGCCCCTTTGCAGGCGGGGCACCACCTGCGGCGCTCTATTCCTTCTCGACCGACCGCAGGATGGAACATCCAACCCGGCATCTGGCGGGCTGGGCCGGCATCCTGCAAGCCGACGCCTATGGCGGATACAATGGCGTTTACGATGCCGCCCGCAAACCCGCGCCGGTGTTCAGCGCACTATGCTGGAGCCACGCCCGGCGGAAGTTCTTCGAACTGGCCGACATTAAGGCCACCGCACGGAAAGGCAAAAGGGGCGCCGAAGAGATCTCGCCCATCGCGCTGGACGCGGTCAAACGCATCGATGCCATCTTCGATGTTGAACGCGAGATCACCGGCATGAGCGCCGCGGCCCGGCGTGATGTGCGCCAGCAGGTAACCGCCCCAATGGTCCAAGACCTGCAAGACTGGATGCGAGCAGAGCGCGCGCGGATGTCGAAGCACAACCCTGTCGCCAAGGCTATCAACTACATGTTCGACGAAGACGGTCGCTGGGACGCCTTCACCCGCTTCCTCGACGACGGGCGCATCTGCATCACCAACAATGCGGCCGAACGCGCCCTGCGTGGTGTCGCCCTTGGCCGCAAGGCGTGGCTATTCGCCGGTTCGCCCCGCGGCGGCGAGCGCGCCGCTTTCATGTATTCCCTGATCGTCACCGCCAAGATGAACGACGTCGATCCTCAGGCCTGGCTCGCTGATGTTCTGGCACGACTGTCAGACATGCCGCTGTCGCGCCTGCCGGAACTGCTCCCGTGGAACTGGAAGCCAAGCACAATCGCCAAAGCCGCATAACCGCGGCCTACGCCCCCAACTTCAACAGCAAAACGGCTAAGTTATTGTTTCCATTAGACCCGGAGGGTCGTTCATGTAACTACTACGGTAAGGCTCAGACGATTTGGGGTACGTTCAGTGCTTCAAAGAGGTCCAGTTGTGAAGGGGTTGGCGCG
>JALQYS010000108.1 GCA_023254015.1 Paracoccaceae bacterium | reverse complement strand
GTTCGAGGTGCCTTCGGTCACCACGCCGTCTTCGACAAACCAGCTGTCATCAACGCCGGCCTTTTTCGCGGCCATCTTGCCCATCGAGGGATACAGAAGCTGCACCGTCTTGATATCGCGGCGGCCCCAGCGGATGTCGGGGATCGAAATCACCTTCCAGCCGGTTTTCGCCGCCGGGTTTTCCGCAAGGCCGGGCTTGGATTGGGTGAACAGAACCACCGTCGGCTCGGTCTCCGGCCCCGGATAGGCGAAATCGCGGTCGCCCGGATTGCCGCGCGTGACCTGCAGATAGATCATCCCGTCCACCAGATCATTCTTGGCGACCATCTGGCGGTGAATCTCCAACCATTCCGCCTCGGTATGGGGGTTCTTCATCTCGAGTTCCGACAGGCTGCGCGCCAGCCGCACACAATGGCCTGCAAAGTCGATCAGCTTGCCGCCCAGCACCGAGGTCACCTCATAGACCCCATCGGCCATGAGAAACCCACGGTCAAAGACCGAAACCTTGGCCTCATTTTCGGGCAGATACTCGCCATTCAGGTAAACGGTGCGGGTCATGGTCATCCCCATAGCTCGGGTGTGGACGGATGCACGCCATGGGCATCATAGCGCAGCGGGTTGGGGCGGTCTTGAGCCAGGAGAAGCGGGCCGTCAAGGTCTGTTTCCGCAGCGGTCTGCGCCAGCAGCACCGCAGGCGCCATGGCAAGGCTCGAGCCGACCATGCAGCCCACCATCAGCCCAAAGCCCAGCCGGGCCGCCGCCTCGCGGGTGCGCAGGCCTTCGGTCAACCCGCCGGTCTTGTCCAGCTTGAGGTTGACCATGTCATATTTGCCCTGCAGCGCGGGCAGGCTGGCGGCATCAAAGCAGGATTCATCGGCGCAAACGGGCAGGGGCCGGGCGATTTCGGCCAGCATCCCGTCCTGCCCGGCAGGCAGGGGCTGCTCCACCAGGGCCACGCCAAGGCGCAGAAGATGCGGGGCGAGGTCGGAATAGATCTCGGGCGTCCAGCCTTCGTTGGCGTCGATCAGGATCTTCGACCGCGGTGCGCCCTGCCTTACCGCCTCCAGCCGGGGCATGTCATCGGGCGTGCCCAGCTTGATCTTCAGCACGGGGCGATGGGCCTGCGCCGCCGCGGCCGCACGCATTGCCTCGGGGCTGTCCAGCGACAGGGTATAGGTCACCACCTTGGGCCCCGGCGCGGGCAGACCGGCCAGTTGCCAGACCCGCTTGCCCGCCACCTTGGCCTCCCAGTCCCACAGCGCACAATCCACGGCATTGCGGGCAGCGCCGGGGGGCAGGGCGTCTTGCAGGGTGGCACGGGTGATGCCCTCGGGCAGGGACAGGATCTGCGCCGTCACCGATTCAAGGCTTTCGCCATAGCGGGCATAGGGCACACATTCGCCCCAGCCGGTCACGCCCTGCCGTATGAGGCGCACCGTCAGCACATGGGCATGGGTTTTCGACCCCCGGCTGATCGTGAAGGTCTGGGCCAGTGGAAAGGTCTCGGGCGTGACGGTCAGCATTGGGCGGCTCATCCTTGCAGGTGCTGCAGTCTTGGCCCCCTCTGCGGCGAAGGGCAAGCGAAGAGCGGCTGAAGGCCGACGATGAGCGATGCTGCAGGTGCAATTCGCGCTTGCGGCATGCCGCGCAATAATCTATCCAATCTGCAACCCATCACGAAACTTCCTTACAAAGAGAATTCCGATGAGCTTCCGCCTCCAGCCCACGCCGCCCGCCCGCCCGAACCGCTGCCAGCTTTTCGGCCCCGGCTCGCGTCCGGCCTTGTTCGAGAAGATGGTGGCCTCGGCGGCGGATGTGATCAACCTTGACCTGGAAGATTCTGTCGCCCCCTCCGACAAGGACGCCGCCCGCGCCAATCTCATTCAGGCGATCAACACGCTGGACTGGGGCAAGAAAACCCTTTCGGTTCGCATCAACGGGCTGGACACGCCCTATTGGTATCGCGACGTCGTGGATCTTCTGGAACAGGCAGGCCCGCGGCTTGACCAGATCATGATTCCCAAGGTCGGTTGCGCCGCCGATGTCTATGCCGTTGATGCGCTGGTGACCGCCATCGAACGCGCCAAGGGCCGGACGAAACCGATTTCGTTCGAGGTCATCATCGAATCTGCCGCCGGCATCGCCCATGTCGAGGAAATCGCCGCCTCCTCGCCCCGCCTGCAAGCGATGAGCCTTGGCGCGGCCGACTTTGCCGCCTCGATGGGCATGCAGACCACCGGCATCGGCGGCACGCAGGAAAACTACTACATGCTGCGCGAGGGCGTGAAGCACTGGTCAGACCCCTGGCACTGGGCGCAGGCCGCCATCGTGGCCGCCTGCCGCACCCATGGCGTCCTGCCGGTGGACGGGCCGTTCGGCGATTTCAGCGATGACGAGGGCTTCCGCGCGCAGGCGCTGCGCTCGGCCACGCTGGGCATGGTTGGAAAATGGGCGATCCACCCCAAACAGGTGGCCCTTGCGAACGAGGTTTTCACCCCCTCCGACGCCGCCGTCGCCGATGCCCGCGCCATTCTGGCCGCGATGGAAGAGGCCAAGGCCAATGGTCAGGGCGCAACCACCTACAAGGGCAAGCTGATCGACATCGCCTCGATGAAGCAGGCGGAAGTGATCGTGAAGCAATACGAACTGATCATGGGGTCGTGACGACTCATTGACAGATTGCCCGGAAAACGGGCAGAACGACTGACGTAGCGTCACACTTGACGGTGGACGCCAACGAATACCCGCGCGGGGGCTGGGAGAGGAGGCCCGAACCCGCATCCTCGGGAGGACATGCACGCCCCGTGGCCCGGCCGCGGGGCGATGCTGTTTTCAGGATGCCTGCGGCGACAGCGGTTTGACCATGGTCACGGCGGCAGCAAAGCCGAACACATGGCGTAACAGGCCCAGCCGCTCGGTCTTGACCGCCAGATAGCCCAGCCGGTCATAAAGCGCCCGCGCGCGCCAGTTCGTGTCGATCACGTCCAGCCGGACATGGGCATAGCCGCGCGCGCGCGCCTCCTCCTCGATCGCCGACAACAGCGCGGTGCCGATCCCAAGGCCCCGCGCCCGCGCGGTCACGCAAAGCCCGTCCAGCAGAAAGCGGTCATTGTCGATCTCGCGCGACAAAAGTGCCAGCAACGGGGCGCGCCACAGCAGGCCCGACAGGCCATAGACCGCCCGCATGTCCGAAAGATCGCCCCCGGCAAAGCTGCCTTGCGGCGTCTTGAACCCCGCAAGGCCCAGCAGCGCGCCGGTTTCGTCCAGCGCCACCAGCGCATGATCGCGGCAAATGACCCGGCGCAGAAAGCGCAAGGCCCGGTCGTCTGGCCCCATGACCCGCCCCAGCTTGCCGCCAAAGGCCTGCCAATAAAGGGCCGCCGCCTCGTCCAGCAGCGGGGCGGGAAGGCCCGCCACGATTCTGATCCGGCCGGTGCGGACCGTCATGCCAGGGCCCCCGCCAGGCGGTCAGCGTGGCCTGCACCCAGGATCCAGCCCTCCTCGGTGGTCACCGTGCCTGCGCGCGTGGCCAGCATCTCGCTCAGCCCGCCCGCGCGGGACAGCGCAAAAAGCGCCCGTGCCAGAAGCCGCACCTGCGCCTCATCCTTGATCGGGGCGGTGTCCGCCGCCACGGCGCGGGCCAGAAGTGACGGATAGACCTCGGCCAGAACCACCGGTGCCTCGGGCGGATCAAAGGGCCAGACCGCAACGCCGGGACGCGATGCCAGCCGGTGGATCATCGCCTGACCCAGCAGCCCCTGCGATCCGGCCGCCCCGGTGGTGTAAAGTTTCCAGACCGGCTGGGCGCGGGGCACAAGGGTTTCCACCTGTCGCCGTTCGGCCAGACCAAGGGCGGGGTAATCGACGGTCTTGGTCTCGGGCAGATCGGGCAGGGCAAGGCCGCGCGGGCGGCCCCAGAACGGCCCTGGCCGCCCGATCGGCCCCCCGATCTGCGCGTTGATCCGGGCGGCGATCTCAAAGCGGTTGTTGTGGTTCAGGTCAGTGTCGGTCAGTGCCCCGGCCAGCCAACCCCAGACCGATCGGGCATCCGCCTGCCCAGTCAGCCGTGCGGCAAAGCCTTCCGGATAGCCCATCGGAAAATCGAACCCGATCAGCAACCGCCCGCGGTTTTCGGCGATGGCCTGCGCCAGATGGGCTTCGGCGGCGGCCCTTGTGCGGAAATAGCGGGTCTCTACCCCGCGCGCATCGGCCTGACCGATCCAGATCGCATTGGCGGTTGGCCGGGCCGGCGAGGGCTGACCCGAGGCTGACCAATCCGCCACGATCACGCGGTCAAGGCCCGTCATGCCTGCGGGCCGCGCAGCAGGGTCTCGGCGCGGGCCAGATCCTCGGGGGTGTTCAGGTTTTCAAAGGCCAGCGCATCGGCAAAGGCCGCGGCAACCGCCCCGTGCGCACGGGCGAAATCCATCACCTTGGGCTTTGCGCCCGAGGCCAGAAAGGCGCGCAGCGGCTCCAGCAGGGAAACCGGCCAGAGGCCAAAGGTCGGATGGTCGCGCCCGCCGGCCTGTGCAATCGCCAGCCCTTCGGGCGCCGTCTCGGCGGCAAGGCACAGCCGGGGACACAGATCGCCGGGCAGAAAGGGCGCATCGACCGGCACGCTCAGCACCGCCGTCGCCCCCATGGGTGCGGCCCAGTCCAAGGCGGCGCAGATCCCCGCCAGGGGCCCCGCGCCGCCCTGATCGGCCAGCACCGGCACCCCAAGGGCAAAGCGCCCGGCCACCCCATTGGCCGAGATGGCCACACGTTCCACCTGCGGCTCCAGCCGCTCCAGCACATGCGACACCAGCGGACGGCCTGCCAGCGGCAGCATCCCCTTGTCAGCCCCGCCCATGCGCCGGCCCTGACCGCCCGCAAGGATCACCCCGAAGATCCGCATCCCGCCCCTTTTCCTTTGCCTGAGAAAGCCGTAAGCGCTGGGCCCTGTCCCGACAAGCGGTTTGCCCCGTCAGATGCCCAATTCCCGCAAGGCCTTCCTTCGTGGCGCAGCCCATGCGCTGCCCTTCTTCGTGGTGATCATCCCCTTCGCCATGCTGTTCGGCGTCCTGTCGGCCGAGGCCGGGCTTGGCCCTTGGGAAACCCAGGTCTTTTCGGTCGCGGTCTTTGCCGGGGCCAGCCAACTGGCCGCGCTGCAGCTGATGCAGGATCAGGCGCCCTTGCTGGTCATCCTGGCCACCGGCCTTGCGGTGAACCTGCGGATGATGATGTATTCCGTGGCGCTGACCCCGCATCTGGGCGGAGCACCCTTGGGCATCCGGGCGACGATTGCCTATTTCCTGGTGGATCAAAGCTTTGCCCTGTCTCTGGCCGAGTTCGAAAAGCGCGCCGAGATGGGCTTGTCCGAGCGAATTGCTTATTTCTTCGGCACCGTCGCCCCGATCACCGTGATCTGGAACATCTCGACGGCGGTCGGGGCACAAATGGGCCGGGCCGTGCCCGAAAGCTGGGGGCTGGATTTTGCCATGCCAATCACCTTCATCGGCATGACGGCGGCCATGCTGCGCAGCCTGCCGCATGGGGTGGCGATGGTGGTGTCGGTCGGGCTGACGCTCATGCTTTGGGCCATGCCCTATGGCACGGGTCTCCTGATCGGAGCGGCGGCAGGCATGGCGGCCGGGGCCGTGGCGGAAAGCTGGAAGGAGCGCAGATGATCGACCGCACGACCTTCTGGATTGTGATCGTGGTACTGGGGCTTTGCACCTATCTGATCCGGTTTTCGTTTCTGGGCATCCTTGGCAACCGCCCGCTGCCTTTGTGGATGGTGCGCGCCCTGCGCTATACGGCGGTGGCGGTTCTGCCCGCGCTGGTCGCGCCTGCGGTGCTGTGGCCGCCCGCCACTGGCGGCAGCCCCGATCCGGTGCGGCTGGGCACGGTGGCGATCACCTTGCTGGCCGGCATCCTTAGCCGCAACATGATCGCCGCCATCGCCGCCGGGGGCGCGGCCTTTTACCTGCTGCCGCAGGTGATTGGCTGATCAGTGGTTGGCGACGGTGATCGTCGGCTCTTCCTTGACCGGATCGATCAGCAGGACGCCATGGTTGTCATCGGCGTCGTCGTCGGTGATCGTCCGGGTGGTCACGCCCGGAAGCTGCGCGAAATCTGCCGACAACCGGTTCGGGAACATGGTGGAGCCGATGGTCTCAAAGCCCGGCACGTCGCGCAGAATGCCCGAGATCGAATTGGCGCAGAAGGATTTCGCCACCGCCCCGCGCGCCCTGGCCCGCGCCAGCACCAGTTCGGCAACGCCCGGCGAGACGGGCACCGTCTGTTCGATCACGCGATAGGTCTCGCGGGCGTGATAGTCGATGTAGAAGGCCACCATCCGGTCGGACATGCCATGGTGCATGTCGCCGCGCTCGGGCAGGCGGGGGTGGTAGAAGCTGCCAGCCGGATCAAAGAGCACCCGCTCTGATCCGTTGATGAGCAGCCCTGAATGCGCGCCCGCGCCGGTGCGGTTGTTGACCACGGTGAACAGCGTCACCGAAGGCGGGTCATCGTCAACATAGCGGGCCGCCTGAATGGCCGCGTCAGAGGCAGAGGGGGCAGAGGCTGTGCCACCTCCACCGCAGCCGATCAGAAGCCCGCAGGCCATGAGGGCAAAGGCATTGCGGGCAAGCGATTTGCGCAACATGGACCCGGTCCGTCTGTAACTGGTGAAAGAACTCAGGCGTTGGCGAGGGCGAGGAAGACCAGCACGGCGATCGCAAGCCCGGCGACCCACATGCTCATCTTCACGAAGCCGGCAAAGGTCTTTTCCTGAGCGCGGATGTCCATCGAACCTTGCTTGTGTTCAGCCATTTGAAACGTCCTTCCTGTCGCGTTTCCTCGGGCTTTACCCGATTCATGTGGGCCTGTCACGGGGGGGAAATGCGGTGGCGCAGGCTTTGACCGCCCGCCGGGCCGCCGAGAATCGCTGAGTGGCGGCGATGGTTCGCGCCCGACCCGGCGACGGGGCCGGGCTTTCCTGCGACATTTTCACGCGGCCCAATCGGCCCCGTTCGCCCCTGATCAGTCATTTTCGCATAAAAATGCAGCAATTTGCCGTTCAAATTGCCCAGTAATTGATCTAACTGAGCAATCTGTAAGCAGACAAGCCCTTGCATGAAAGATCCCCGATGAACTCGATTGATGAAAAGCTTCAGCCCATCCTTGCCGAGGTGACCCGCCGCAACGCGGGTGAGCCGGAATTCCACCAGGCTGTGCATGAAGTTCTGGAAAGCCTTGGCCGCGTCGTCGCCAAGCACCCCGACTATCTGGATCAGGCCCTGATCGAGCGGATCTGCGAACCCGAGCGGCAGATCATCTTCCGGATTCCGTGGGTGGACGACAAGGGTCGCGTGCAGATCAACCGGGGCTTCCGGGTGCAGTTCAACTCGGCCATCGGTCCTTACAAGGGCGGCATGCGCTTTCACCCCTCGGTCAATGTCGGGATCATCAAGTTCCTCGGCTTTGAGCAGACCTTCAAGAACGCGCTGACCGGCATGCCGATTGGCGGCGGCAAGGGCGGGTCCGACTTTGATCCCAAGGGCAAGTCGGATGGCGAGATCATGCGCTTCTGCCAGTCGTTGATGACCGAGCTGCACCGCCATCTGGGCGATCAGACCGACGTGCCGGCCGGCGATATCGGCGTGGGCGGGCGCGAGATCGGCTACATGTTCGGCCAATACAAGCGCCTGAACAACCGCTATGAGGCCGGCGTGTTCACCGGCAAGGCGCTGGCCTATGGCGGCTCGCGCGCGCGGACTGAGGCGACGGGCTATGGCAACACCTATTTCGTGCAGGCCATGCTGCAGACCAAGGGCACATCCTTTGACGGCAAGCGGGTGGTCGTGTCCGGTTCGGGCAATGTGGCGATCTATACCATCGAAAAGGTGCAGTCCTTCGGCGGCAAAGTCATCGCCTGTTCGGATTCCAGCGGCTATGTCGTGGACGAGGCCGGGATCGATCTGGCGCTGCTGAAAGAGGTCAAGGATGTGCGCCGCCAGCGCATTTCGGAATATGCCAAGCTGCGCGGCCCGGGCGTGCATTTCGTGCCGGCCGACAAGGGGTCGATCTGGGATGTGGCCTGCGACGTGGCCATGCCCTCGGCCACCCAGAACGAATTGTCCGGCAAGGATGCGGCAACGCTGGTCAAGAACGGCGTGATGGCGGTGGGCGAAGGCGCCAACATGCCCTCGACCCCCGAAGCGATCCGTACCTTCCAGCAGGCAGGCGTCCTCTTCGCGCCGGGCAAGGCGGCCAATGCGGGCGGGGTTGCGACTTCGGCGCTGGAAATGCAGCAGAACGCCAGCCGCGACAGCTGGACCTTCGAGCAGACCGAGGCGCGTCTGGCCACCATCATGCGCAACATCCATGACACCTGCCATGCAACCGCCGAAGAATACGGTGCGCCGGGCGATTACGTTCTGGGGGCCAACATCGCCGGGTTCGTCCGCGTGGCCGAAGCCATGCGGATGCTGGGCGTGATCTGAGCCGACCATCAGATTTGCGGGGCCGCGCAGGCCCCGCAAACATCATCCGGATCAGGCCTTACACAGCCTTGCCCGCAAAATCGGCGGCAGAGTGGCGGTTCGGCACCTGTTCAGCCTCATCCCCCCAATTCTTGTTGACCATCCGGCCCCGCTTGACCGCCGGGCGCGCGTCGATCTTTTCGGCCCATGCCACGACATTCTTGTAAGAGGCAACATCCAGGAACTCTGCCGCATTATAGGCCCGGCCCAGAACCAACCCGCCATACCACGGCCAGATCGCCATATCGGCAATGGAATAAG
>JALQYS010000071.1 GCA_023254015.1 Paracoccaceae bacterium | reverse complement strand
ACGGTGGCGCGCTTTGAACGCTTCTTTGCCCGGTCGCCGTTGGCCGACCACATCCACCTGACCGTGGTCGACAACGGACAAAGCGCCGAGATCCGGACCTCGTCGCATGTCTCGCTGATCCCGAACGCCAATTTCGGCGGATCGGGCGGCTTTGCTCGCGGCCTGATCGAGGCGCAGCGACGCGGCGCCAGCCATTGTCTGTTCATGGATGACGACGCCTCGGTCCACACCCAGGCGATCGAACGCACCTGGATGTTCCTGGCCTATGCGACAGACCCCGGGACGGCGATTGCCGGGGCCATGGCCAATGCCCAGCACCGCTGGCAGCTGTGGGAGAAC
Organism: Paracoccaceae bacterium; assembly: GCA_023254015.1. Classification (GTDB taxonomy): domain Bacteria; phylum Pseudomonadota; class Alphaproteobacteria; order Rhodobacterales; family Rhodobacteraceae; genus Tabrizicola_A. The sequence goes on along the minus strand of JALQYS010000071.1, from coordinate 1,171 downwards.
GGGGCGACCTTCGACCGCATCTGCCGCCCCCAGTTCATGGGAACCGACCTGCGCGATTTCGGCCAGGTGATGCAGCTGGAATTCGCCAGCACCGCCACCCAGCCCGACAATTTCTATGGCGGCTGGTGGTTCTTTGCCTTCCCGGTGGATCAGGTCAGGCACATGCCCTTCCCGTTCTTCGTGCGCGGCGACGATGTCAGCTTCTCGCTGGCCCATGACTTCAACATCGTGACCCTGCCGGGCGTGATCTCCTATCAGGATGAGGATTTCTCGGTCAAGGAAACGCCGCTGACGGTCTATCTGGACCTGCGCAGCCATCTGGCCCATCACCTTGCCCTGCCGTCGATGGAAATCGGCCGCAAGGGGGTGATCAAGATCATGCTGCGCTTCTGGATGCGCGCCTTCCTGGCCTGCCATTACGAAACCCTGCAGGCGATCGGGATGGCGATGCAGGACACCCTCGACGGGCATGATTTCTTTGCCCGCAACGCCGACATGGCCGAGCGGCGCAAGCAGATCGCGGCCCTGACCGTGGTCGAGAAGTGGAAGGACGAGGAGCGCGAGAAGATCGGCCGCCCGCGCGCCCGCGCCTGGCTGCCGGCACACAGATGGCTGTCGCGCAGCCTGATGAAGGTGACGCTGAACGGCCATCTGCTGCCGGGGTTCAAACTGATCGCCAACCGCATCACCCTGCCGGCCGGGTCCCGCGGGCAGATCCGGCCGATCTGGGGGGCGGGCACGATCACCTATGTCACGGCCGATGGCAAGAAAAGCTATACCGTGCGCCACTCCAAGCAGCAGGCCTGGCGGGCAAGCTTGCCGGTCCTGCGTGCGATGCTGCGCGTCTGGTTCAGCTATCCGCAGCTGCGCGCCAGATGGCAGTCAGGCTATGAGGAGCTGACCGACCCCGGCTTCTGGCCGAAAACCCTGAAGCTGAGCGAGGCAAATCTTCCCCCGGCCGAATAGGGCTGCAGGGGGCGGGGAGGGGATTTCAAAGGCAAGCAATCCCCCCGCCGCCGCCCCAGCCTATTGCGCGGCCTTTTGCAGCGACATCAGGTCGTGCAGATAGGCGCCGAATTCGTCGCGCAGATCGGGGCGGGCCAGACCAAAGGCCACGGTGGCCTGCAGGAACCCCGCCTTCGAGCCGCAATCATAACGCTGGCCGCGGAAG
>JALQYS010000047.1 GCA_023254015.1 Paracoccaceae bacterium | reverse complement strand
GGACCCCCGCATGACCCAGAAATCCCTGCAGATCCCGGCCGCTTCTGCCGGACAGACCGTCATCACCACCTTCGAGATGACCCCCGCCACCGCCCATGAACTGATCGAACTGCTGCAGGCAGCCTATGACGAGGTGATCCGGCATCAGCCCGGCTTCATATCGGCCGCTCTGCACATGAACGATGCGATGACGCGGGTGTGCAACTATTCGCAATGGGCCCGGCGCGAGGATTACCAAGCGATGCTGCGCACCCCTGAAATGCGCGCGCGCAACCGTGTCATCAACACCCTGTGCCGCGGGTTCGAGCCGGTGATGTATGAGGTGGTTCAGGTTCTGTGATCGTGCGGCAGGCTATTTTCTGGCCTGCCCCTTTCCGAACAGGCCCTTGAGCCGGCCGAAAAAGCCGGTCGCCCGCGCCTCGACCCCATCCCAGGTTTCGCCCATCTCGGCGGCCACCGGCTCGACCGAGCGTTCCCAGAACTGCGCCCACATCCGGCGGATCATCACCACAAGGAAGATCAGAAAGGCGATGACGATGATCGGCACCCAGGGGATGATCCGCTCGTCTGGCCCGGTCGCCTCGCGCACCTTCACCGCGTTGGGGTAGATCGACAGCAAGGGAAAGCGCCAGCCGTAGTGTGTCACCACGACCCATTTCGGATTGGCGGCGTCGGATTTCAGGTTGCCCGCCTCGGCCTGCAGGTTCGAGCTGTCGTATTTGAAATAGGGCGGCCAGATCCAGCCGGTATCCTCGTTGCGGTAGACCATCACGTCGCCATCGGGATAGGCCGCATCGATAAAGCGGATGTCGCGGGTGGCGGTGCTTTCGGCCGTGCCGGTGTCAGGCACCGAATAGGCCCACGAGTTTTCGGGCCCGACCGTCGTCAGCCGGTTGTAGGTGTTCGTGATCCGCACGATGTCATGATGCGGCAGGGTATAATGCAGAAAGCCCAGCACCAGAAGGGCCAGCACGATCCGGAATGCCCATTTCACCTTGGTCCACATGCGCGCGGCCCCTTTACTGATAATTGATCGCATAGACCGTGGCCAGAACCACGGCCATCGGCAGGATATAGACGAGGATGATGAGCTTGCGCCGCAGGCTGTGACGATAGGCTTCCATCCCTGACCGGATATAGGCGTCGCGTTCGTCCTTTGCAGCCCCCTCGCGTGCGGGGTCGCTGTCCCAGGCCTTTTCCAGCTTTTCCCGCCGCATCGAGCGGGAATAGATCGACACGACCAGATAGACCACCGTCAGCACCACAAAGGCCAGAAGGCCCGCACGGATCATTCCAATCATCGGCGTCCCCCCTCTGCGACACCCCAGGGGCCGACCACCGGCCCCAGATCGCGGGCCGGTCGCGGGCCAGGCCTGTCGCGCGCGTCCATCGAAGGTTCCGGCCCGAACAGCGCCTCGCGCGCACCTTGCGCATCCACCTTGTATTCCCGTTCCAGAAAATCCGCCACCCATTGCCGCTTGCGCTCGGACCAGCGGGCGTAATGGGCGTAAAACAGCTCCTTGTGGGTGATGAACAACTGCCGCACATCCATGGGCGAAAGTTCGGACAGAAGCATGTTCACCAGATCGCGGTCCTTTCCGGGGGCGGCGCGCAGGGTGTAGAAATAGCAGGCATGTTCGCTGGTGATCCGCGGCCATGGCCCCGTGCCTTCGACCCAGCGCAAAAGCCCTGCCAGCCCAAGGAATTCATCGGGAAGCGCATCGCCCAGGCGGTAGGCGATCTTGCGCAGTTCGGTGCGCCGCGCGTCGCCAATCTCGATCTTCAGCGTCTCGGCTGCCTCGACCAGAATGAAATCCATCTTCTGACGCAGGACCGCCGCCGCATCCAGCCCCCGCGCCTGCACGATGGGTTCGACAAGGCCATTGCGCTCCAGCCATTCGGCAATCTGGTTGCGCCGGGTCAGGTCCATCACCGGAGAGATCGGCATGCTGCCAAGGCTTTCGCGGGGCAAGGTGCTGATGACGCCGGGAAAGCGCAGGTCTTGAAAGATGTAGATGCCGCCGAAATGGCTGGTCCAGAAATTCGGCTGCTGAAAGGACATGGCGCGCAGGCTGATGGGCACCCGCGTCACATCTCCGGTCTTGCGCGCAAGGTCGATCATCTCGGCAATCAGCACCTCATCGCGCCAGCCATCGGGTTCGGCGCGAAAGCGGTTGATGAGGGCCGTCAACCTGTCGGCATCCGCCACATGCCCGCCGATGGTGTCGGCCTCGACCGTGACCTGCTTCATCTCCAGAAGGCGCGCGGGGGTGGAGACCTCATAGACCGAGCCCTGCAACTCGCCGCACACCGCATCCCGCGCGGTGAGGGCAAAAAGCTGCGCCTCATTGGCCTCGATGAACTGCTGCAGGATCCCGCGCGAGGTGGAGAATTTCATGTTCAGCAGCGGCGCCGTCTTTTGACTGGTCGTCAGCAAGATGAACTGTCGATTGGCCCCGTTCGGGTTGAGGTAGATCGGATCGCCCAGCTCATCCCCGATTTCCGGCGAATAGCCGGAAATGTCGATGTGGAAATCGGTGAGTTGGGTTGTCTTGCCCGTCAGATGCTTCAACGCGCGGTTATAGCGTAAGCGGTGCATCTACCCCATGTTTCAATAAAATAAGGGTTTTGCGATGATGGCCTCGTCTCAACAGAGGAGGTCTGGATGTTGGATGACGGGGCCAATGGTGGCCTGGAAGTTTGGGGCATTCCGGTTCCCGTGAAT
>JALQYS010000013.1 GCA_023254015.1 Paracoccaceae bacterium | reverse complement strand
TGCCGACGATCGTCTCGGTCGACCTGCGACTGAACGAGCCGTGCTATGCCTCGCTGCCGAACATCATGAAGGCCAAGGCCAAGCCGCTCGCGACCAAGACCCCCGCCGATTACGGCGTGGATGTCGCGCCGCGCCTGTCGGTCGTCAAGACGGTGGAACCGGCAGGCCGCAAGGCCGGCGTGAAGGTGGGTTCGGTGGACGAACTCATCGCGAAACTCAAAGACGAAGCGGGGGTGATCTGATGGCCGTTCTTCTTCTTGCCGATGTGAATGGCGCGCAGCTTGCCACGGATGCCGTTGCCAAAGCGTTGACGGCAGTGAAATCCTTGGGCGAGGTGCACCTTCTGGTCGCGGGTCCGGCTTCGGCCGCGGCCGAGGCGGCCAAGCTGGAAGGTGCGGCGAAGGTGCTGCACGCCGAGGATGCGGGCCATGGCCTTGCCGAATCGCTGGCAGATCTGATCGTTTCGCTCGCCGGTGGCTATAGCCACATCGCCGCCCCCGCGACCGCGTTTTCCAAGAACGTGCTGCCGCGCGTGGCAGCGCTTCTGGACGTGATGGTGCTGTCGGACGTGACCGCCGTGGTCGATGCCGACACGTTCGAACGCCCGATCTATGCCGGTAACGCGATCCAGACCGTGAAATCGGGCGACGCGAAAAAGGTCTTCACCGTGCGGACGGCAGCCTTTGCGGCGGCCGGCAATGGTGGGTCGGCTGGCGTTGAGGCCGTGGCGGCCAAGGCCTCCGACCTGTCAGCTTGGGTCGAGGACCGCGTCGCGGCCTCGGACCGCCCGGAACTGACCTCGGCCAAGGTCGTGGTCTCGGGCGGCCGCGGTGTGGGGTCGAAGGAAAGCTTCGACCTGATCGAAAAGCTGGCCGACAAGCTGGGTGCTGCCGTGGGCGCCTCGCGCGCCGCCGTCGACTCAGGCTATGCACCGAACGATTGGCAGGTTGGCCAGACCGGCAAGGTCGTGGCACCTCAGCTTTATGTCGCCGTCGGCATCTCGGGCGCGATCCAGCATCTTGCGGGCATGAAGGACAGCAAGATCATCGTCGCGATCAACACGGACGAAGAGGCCCCGATCTTCCAGGTGGCCGACGATGGCGTGGTCGCTGATCTCTTCACTGCCGTCCCGGACCTGACCGGCAAGCTGTAAAGGCAGAAAAGTTAACCCCCCCTTCGCGTTGGCCAGGGCAAAACCAAGGGTGCGCCTTGGCGACCCGAAGGAGGGAAGGTGCCAAGGTCACCGGCATCCGCCGTGCGGAGGCATCCTCCCTGTCGGGGCCGAACCCGAAGCTCTCCGCGACCGCCAACGAGTCAGCGGCGACGCAGCAGGTCAACTTGTTCCCTACCGCGAGAGAGCGGCTTGATGGCCGGAACTGAAACTGCGTGGTTCCGGCCATAAGAAAGTAAAGCCTTGGGGCCAGAGACGAGAAAAGCCCCTGTTTCAATGCGCAATCACTGCGTGAAGAATCTTCACAGCGAACCTCGTTAACACAGTTGTTATGTGCACAAACTGCGCACGGCGTCGATGATCATGCGATCCGAGGCCAGCAACTGGCTGCGTTCCACATATTCATCGGGTCGGTGCGCAACGGCAATGGACCCCGGCCCGCACAGGACGGTGGGAATCCCAAGTTCGCGCAGGAACAGTCCCGCCTCGGCGCCGAAGGCCACCTTGCTGTGATCGTTGCGCCCGACGATCCGCTTCATCGTCGTGACCAGAGGAGCATCCGGCGCGATGGCGTGGGCGGGGTATTCATAGATCTGCTCAAAGGACGCCGTGGCCCCTTCGAACCTTTGCCGCGCCTCGGGCAGGATGCGGTTGAACACTTCGGCGCTGATCCGGGCAAAGATGGCCTCTTGATCGACCTCCAGAAGGTTGCGGAATTCGAAGGTCACCGTGGCTGTGGCCGGCACGATGTTGATCGCCGTGCCGCCTTCGATCTTGCCCACCGAAAGCGTCGAATGCACAAGGTCAAAATCGGCGTCCTGCGGGCCTGCGGCCAGCTCTTGGGCCACCTGTTTCAGAAAGATCACCAGTTCCGCCGCGGATTCGATGGCGTTCTGTCCCTGCGGGGCAAGACTGGAATGCACGGGCCTGCCGGTGAAGTGGCACCGATAGGCCCTGCCGCCCTTGTGGCCCGTGACGACCTGCATCAGCGTCGGTTCGCCCACGATGCAGGCCGAGGCTTTGGCGGCGATCACCGCCTCGTCCCGCAAGAGGCTTCTGACGCCGATGCAGCCGATTTCCTCATCATGCGAAAAGGCCAGATGCACCGGCCGCTGCAGGTCCATCTGCCGGATTTGCGGCACCGCAGCCAGAACCGAGGCCAGAAACCCCTTCATGTCCGCTGATCCCCGTCCGTAAAGCCGTCCGTCCCTTTCGGTCAGGGTGAAGGGATCGCTTTGCCAGACCTCTCCCTCGACGGGCACGCAATCGGTATGGCCGTTCAGGATCAGGCCGCCTTCGGTCTCTGGCCCGATCGTGGCCCAGAGATTGGCCTTCTGCCCGGTTTCGTCATGCACCAGCCGGGAGGCCACGCCCTGATCCGCCAGATTGGCCTGGACATAGCCCATGAGGGACAGGTTCGATTTTGCGCTGGTCGTGTCAAAGGCCACCAGATCGCGCAGGATCTCTTCGGTGCGTGTCATGCGTGCTCCGTCATCTTCAGGGCCGGCGAGGATTGCCGACGGGGATTGCGTGGCCGTCAGACGCCACCGGATCCGCCCGGACGATAGGGCGGCGGCGTCATCAGCATGGCGGTCACTTCTTGCGGCAGCCCGCCCAGAACGTTGGCGCGCGTCGGCATGCCCTTGGTAAAGGTCAGCAGCTGGTGCTTGGCGATCTCGAAAATCCGGCGCAGTTCGGCCACCGGATTGCGGTGTTCATCCACCCGGATATCCAGCCAGGGGTAGGCTTCCTGGTGAAAGACCTTCAGCGCGGCCGATTGCTTGCCCCGCTTGTCGCCCCCCGCGGCCTGACCGGCCTCCAAGACCAGCATCAGCCGTTCGGTCAGATCGAAGGCCTCGCTGGCGGCAGCGGCCTTGGCCATGGCACTGACCGTCTCGGCCCCGACCAGCATGTTGCCCTGAACGCTGAACCCCTCGCCGATGATATGGCCCGCCCAATCCACACAGGTCGCGCCAGTATGGGCGGCCGCCCGGCCTTGCGCGTCAACAATGCCGATCTGGCGATCATCGCGCCCGGCATCATCGGCCAGCAGCCTTGCCAGGGTTTCCTCGGCAGAAAGCCCCTGTTCCAGCAGCTTCAGCCCGTCGATGCCCAGATAGGGGTTCACCCAGGACTGGGTGGCAATGGCGCCCACGCCTTCCTTGATATAGCTGCAGATTCCGCCCACGGCGGGAACCGCCGTCGAGACCGCCACGCCAAGCATTCCCGTCCGGGGGCAGCGGGCCGCGATGGAGAAAGTATTCAGTTGAAACATTCAAGCCTCCTTTTTGTCAGCCGGCACGATAGAGTTTGCGGTGGTCCGGCACGGCCGCGATCAGGGTTTTGGTATAGTCATGCTTCGGGTCGCCAAAGACCTGCGCGGCCTCGCCGAATTCAACCACCTGTCCATGACGCATGACGGCGATCTGGTCGCTGATCTGCCGGATCACCGCCAGATTGTGGCTGACGAAGATGGCCGTCAGCCCCATTTCCCGCCGCGTGGCATCGAACAGCTCCAGCACCTGCGCTTGAACCGACACGTCCAGCGCCGAGGTCGGTTCGTCCGCCAGGACGATCTCGGGCTGCAGGATGATGGCGCGGGCGATGGCGATCCTTTGCTTCTGCCCCCCCGAAAGCTGATGGGGGTGACGGTCGATCGCATCCTTTGGCAGCCCGACCCGTTCCAGCAACTCAACCGCCCGCGCCCGGCGACCTTCGCGGTCGGCAATGCCATGCACCTCAAGCGGGGCGGTCAGGATCTGCCCGATGCTTTGGCGTGGGTTGAAGGAGGAGGCAGGGTTTTGAAAGATCGGCTGCACCTTGCGGCGAAAGGCCTTCAGCGATTTGCCCTTCAAGGACCAGATATCCTCGCCGTCGATCCGGATTGTGCCGGCCGATGGCGGGACAAGGCGCAGCACCATGCGCAAAAGGGTGGATTTGCCCGACCCGGATTCCCCCACGATGCCCAGCGTCTTGCCCTTGGTGACCGACAGCGTGACATCATCGGTGGCCTTGAACGGCATTTCCTTGCGCAACAGCCCCGTGGCCCCGAAGGTCTTGGTCAGGTTGCGAATTTCGATCAGCGCCTCGGCCATCAGATCGCCTCCTTGGTCAGGGGGCTGTGCAGGCTGGGCGTCGCGGCCAGCAGCATCTGGGTGTAGTCCTGTCGTGGATCGGTGAAGATGCGCGCCACCGACCCCTGCTCGACGATCCGCCCGTGCCGCATGACATAGACCCAGTCGCAAAGCTCGGCCACAACCCCGAGGTCATGGGTGATGAACAGAATGGAGGTGCCGCTGGCATCGCGGATGTCGCGCAAAAGCTTCAACACCTGCGCCTGAACCGTGACGTCCAGCGCCGTCGTCGGCTCGTCCGCGATCAAGAGATCGGGCGCCAGCGCAAGACCCATGGCAATCATCGCCCGTTGCTGCATTCCGCCTGAAAACTGATGCGGAAAGGCCCGCGCGCGCAATTCTGGCAGGGTGATCCCGACGGTCTCCAGAAGTTTGACGGCCGCCGCCGCCACCGATTTCAGCGGCGTTCCGCGATGAAGCGAGATCGGCTCGGCCACCTGCAGACCCACGCGCATCGTGGGGTTCAGCGACTGCATGGCATCCTGCGGGATCAGCGCCATGCGGTTGCCGCGCAGGTCTCGCATGGCCTTGTCGCTTTGGGCCAGCACGTCGACATCGCCCAGCATCACGCTGCCCTTGGCCACACGCGCCTGCTTTGGCAAAAGCCGCAAGGCGGCCAGCGCGCTGAGGGTCTTGCCCGACCCAGATTCCCCGATGACGCCCACGATTTCACCGGGCATGACCTTCAACGAGACGTCATGGACGACCGAGGTCCAGACCCTGCGGCGCGAGAATTCGATGTTCAGATCGCGGACTTCAAGGGTTGGGCGCTTGCCCTCCTCTTCATGGACCCGCCGGTCGTGATGGTTTTCCACGCTCATCTCATTCCTTCATGTGCGGATCGAGGGCATCGCGCAGCCCATCGCCGATGAGGTTGAAGCCAAGAACCGTGATGAAGATCGCCATGCCCGGCGCAATGCTCATCATCGCGGACTGGGCCATGAACCCCCGGCCGGTGTTCAGCATG
>JALQYS010000613.1 GCA_023254015.1 Paracoccaceae bacterium | reverse complement strand
AATTGATAATGTTGGTTCAAAATTATACATCGTAACGAACTTGAATGCTCCCAACCAAAAAATTGTAACAGTGGATGCGAAAAATCCGAAACCTGAAAACTGGAAAGATTTTATTCCGCAAACGGATTATGTGTTGTCGCCTTCCATGCGGAAGCCAACGCGGGTGGCCTTGCCGTTCTTGTCCATCAGCGCCAGGTTCGACAGGTCGATCGGCATGGCTTTCGCCAGACGGCCGCCCTGCGAGGCTTGGCTCTGCTTGGTGTGACGGATCGCGACGTTGACGCCCTCGACCACGGCCTTGTTTTCGGACGGCATCACGGCAGAGATTTCGCCCTGCTTGCCCTTGTCCTTGCCGGTGAGCACGACGACCTTGTCGCCCTTACGGAGCTTGGCAGCCATTACAGCACCTCCGGCGCAAGCGAGATGATCTTCATGAAGTTCTTGGCACGCAGCTCGCGCACGACCGGCCCGAAGATACGGGTGCCGACCGGTTCGCCCTGGTTGTTCAGGATGACGGCGGCGTTGCGGTCAAAGCGGATCGAGGTGCCGTCTTCACGACGGACTTCCTTGGCGGTGCGAACGACCACGGCCTTGCGGACGTCGCCTTTCTTCACACGGCCCTTCGGAATGGCTTCCTTCACCGAAACGACGATGATGTCACCGACCGAAGCATAACGGCGGTGCGAACCGCCCAGAACCTTGATGCACTGCACCCGGCGCGCGCCAGAGTTGTCAGCAACATCCAGATTCGTTTGCATCTGAATCATTTGGTTTCCTTCCGACCTTTGGGGACCGCTAGTCTGGCCCCAGGGTTTCGATTAGCGGAAGACAACCGTCAGCGGGGCATTATGCCTCGACGACGACCGTCCAACGTTTGGTTTTCGAAATCGGCGCGCACTCTTCAATCCGAACAGTGTCGCCAACCTTGAACTTGTTCTCCGCATCGTGAGCGCGATATTTCTTCGACTTACGCACGGTCTTTTGCAGCAGTGGGTGCTTGAAGCGACGTTCCACCAGAACGGTGATGGTCTGTTCGTTCTTGTCCGAGGTGACAACACCCTGCAGGATACGTTTCGGCATGGCGGTTCCCCTTACTTCGCAGCTTCAGCAGCTTTTTGGACGAGCACGGTCTTGATGCGGGCGACGTCACGACGGACAGCGCGCATGCGGGCGGTGTTTTCCAGCTGGTTGGTGGCGGCCTGGAAGCGCAGGTTGAAGGCTTCCTTCTTCAGCGCAACGAGGTTCTCGCGCAGCGCTTCGGGGGTTTTCCCGTGCAGTTCTTTGGCGTTCATGCGCCTCTTCCTTTCACAATCACCAGACAGCCCCCAAAGTGATTTCAGGGTTACCGTTGATCTGGCGGATCAATGACAAACCAGCGATTCGCGGTTACCCGGAATCGTGGATAGCGCCGTATAAGGGGGATGGGGCTGTGGGGCAAGGGAAAATCCCCTCACGCCCAATTGTAGTTGAAGCTGACCGAGATCCGCTCTTCTTCCGACATGTTCATCGGCACCTCGTGCCGCAGCCAGCTTTCCCAAAGCAAAATCTCGCCCACCTCGGGCTTTACATAGACGAAGGGCTGCAACTCTTGCGGGGCGTCCTTTTTCCGCAAAGGCGACATCATCATCATCGCGTGGCGGGGGTCTTCCAGTTTCAGGGCGCTGGTCCCCGCGGGCATCTGGACATAGGTCGTGCCAGAGATCACGGAATGGGGGTGGATGTGGCTGGAATGGGTGCCGCCTTCGGGCAGGATGTTGATCCAGAAGGCGTTACATTTCAGCTTTTTGCCCTGCAGGTCAAAGCCCAGCGCCTCGCAGAAGGCGGCCACATGTTTGTCCAGCGCCTTTTCCAGATCGGCGAAGATCGGGGCGCGCCAGGGCAGGTCATCCAGCGAGGCATAAGAGGTATAGCCCGGAAAACCCTCGCGCTCGCACCACTCCTGCCCCGCCTCGTCATCCTCGGCTATCGCGATGCAAGTGTCGCGGAGGTCTTCATAATTCACCTTCTTCTTCGCCAGATCATTCAGCCGGGCGCGATAAAGCGGAGTGACGAACAGGTTGGTGACGGTGGACATGGGCGGCGATCCTCGTGGCGCGGACAGACAGGTGGCAGGGTTCGCAACCCCTCCCACAAGGGGCGCTGCCTGACAAGGTCGAAGCGCGCCAAAAGACCCCGACTGAAGGCCTCTGAGGAGGCCCTTGCCGTGATGTGACGTCTGAAGAAGCGCGATGGAACGCTTCTTCTCGTCGCTGAACCCCAAAGCAGCGCCCGCGAGCGGCTAGCCTGACGCGCGCTGGCGGTCGTTGGCTTCCAACTGCGCCAGAATCGCCAAAAGCCTATCCGAGCGGCGTTGCCCCACCGGGGCCCGACTTGCGGCGTCGACCAGAAAGGCAACTTCCGGCGCGGGGCGGGCATGCAAGACAGGGGCATGTGGCAACACCAATGTTGCGGCCGACGCGCTCAGGGCGCGCAACATCAAAAGCGCCTTTTGCCGCCCATTGGTCCGGGCGCGATGGGTTACGCTGTCATGGTCCAGCCGGGCAAGCTGCGTGCCGATGGCGGCGTAGATGTGGCGGGCGGCCGAGATGCCGGGCCGGCAATCGCGCGGCAGGCAGGCAATCCCGGCAGAGGCGCGCCGATAAAGTCTATCGGCCTCTTGCAAAAGCGCGGCCGTCATCGCCGCGACTGCGGGAGATGGCCTTGGATCAGCAAGAAACTCTTCCGGATCGATCCCGCCAGCCTGCATCCAGTCGAGCGGCAGGAAAAGCCTGCCCTCGCGCGCATCCTCGCCCACATCGCGGGCAATGTTGGTCAACTGCATCGCAAGGCCCAGATCGCAGGCCCGCGCCAGCGCATCGGCATCGCGCACCCGCATCAGGACGCACATCATCGCCCCGACCGACCCCGCAACCCGCGCGCTATAGGCGTGCAAATCGGACAGGTTGGCATAGCGCCGCCCCACGGCATCCCAGGCCAGCCCCTCGAGCAGCGCCTCAGGCAGGGCGCGCGGCATGTCGAACGCCTCGATCACCGCAGCAAAGGCCCGGTCAGGGGCGTGATCGCACGGGCGGCCCCGATAGATCAGCTCCAGCCGGTCACGCAGCTGCAGCACCGCCGCCGCCTTGTCGCGGGTCTCGTCCACGTCGTCATCGGCCACCCGGCAAAAGGCATAAAGCGCCAGCGCCGGGTCGCGCACCCGCGCCGGCAGCAGGCGCGAGGCGGCATGGAAGGAAAGGCTTCCAGTGCGGATCATCGCCCGGCAGGCGGCCATATCCTCGGGCGCGATCATTCGGCGGCCATCGGAAAATCAGCGGGCACCGCCCGCCGGGGGGGCGCATCGGGAACCAGAGTGGCCAGAACCTCGGCCGTGCCGATCACCCCCGGAACGCCAGCACCCGGATGCGTGCCCGCCCCGGCCAGATAAAGGCCCGGCAGCTCCTCCGAGATGTTGTGCGGCCGGAACCACGCCGATTGCAGGATGCGCGGCTCCATCGAAAAACCCGCGCCAAAGGGTGACAGATAGACGTCGCGGAAGGTTTCGGGCGTAAAGACCAGACTTTCGGTGACGCGCGACGACAGGCCGGGCAGCAGACGCTCTTCCAGCATCTTCAACATCTTCTGCCGATAAGGCTCTGCCTCGGTGGCCCAGTTCACCCCGTTGTCATGCCCCAGATGCGGCACCGGCGACAGCACATAGAACGTGTCATCCCCCTCGGGCGCCACGCCCGGATCGGTGACCGAAGGGCGGTGGACATTGTCCGTCGTCGAATGATTTGGAACAGGCGGCCTAATTTTGGAGTGGAAGTCTTTGGCTCATCGGGTTCAGGTTATGCTGCTTGACGCTGATGGATCAAGCGGCGGTTTTGGATGA
>JALQYS010000566.1 GCA_023254015.1 Paracoccaceae bacterium | reverse complement strand
ATCATGGCGCTGACCTTCGTGCTGAAGCTGATCGTCCTGCCGCTGGCCTACAAATCCTATGTGTCGATGGCGCGCATGAAAGAACTGCAGCCCGAGATGGAGGCGCTGAAGGAACGCGCGGGCGAGGACAAGCAGAAGCTGCAGCGCGAGATGATGCAGCTTTACAAGGACAAGAAGGTCAATCCCGCCGCTGGCTGCCTACCGATCCTGATCCAGATCCCGATCTTCTATGCGCTGTTCAAGGTGATTTCGAACACGCTGGAACTGCGCCATGCGCCCTTCTTCGGCTGGCTGAGCGACCTTTCCGGCCCCGACAGCTCGTCCCTGTATAACATTTTCGGCCTGATGCCCTGGGACGCGCCGGCCGCTGGCACCCTGACGCACATGATCTTCATCGGTATCCTGCCGATCATCTTGGGCATCACCATGTGGCTGCAGCAAAAGCTGAACCCCGCCCCCGCCGACCCGGTGCAGCAGCAGATCTTTGCCTGGATGCCTTGGGTTTTCATGTTCATGATGTCGACCTTTGCCTCGGGCCTCATCCTTTACTGGATCACGAACAACACCATCACCTTCGTGCAACAGTATCTGATCATGACCAGCCACGGCCACCGGCCAGACATCTTTGGCAACATCAAGGCGGCAGTGAAAAAGCCTGCCCCGGTTGCCGACAAAAGCAAGAAGAAATGACGGGGCGGCTGGCACAGATCTGCCGGCACCCGATCAAGGGACACGGACGCGAAGCCCTCGCGTCCGTTCGTCTTTTGGCGGGAGCCTGCCTGCCTTGGGACCGGCACTGGGCCGTTGCCCATGACGCGGCCCGGCTGGAACCCGGCTGGAACCCTTGCGTCAATTTTGCCCGTGGTGCCAAGGCTCCGGGGCTGATGGCGATCACCAGCATGCTGGACGAGGCCACGGCCACCGTCACCCTGCAGCATCCCGACCGGGGCGAGATCACCTTTCGCCCCGATGACGCCGCCGACCTGCCCCGCTTTCTTGACTGGGTGGGCCCGCTTACTCCGGCCGGCCGCGCACAGCCCGCCGCCCTTGTCAGTGCCGGGCGCGGCATGACCGACAGCGACTTTCCCTCGGTGTCGATCCTGTCTGTCACCTCGCTGGCCGATCTGTCGGCGCGGGTGGGGCAAGACCTGTCGCCCCACCGCTTCCGTGGCAATCTCTGGCTGGATGGCGCAGCGCCGTGGGAGGAATTGGGCTGGGTCGGCCGAACCCTCCGCCTCGGCGGGGCCGTGCTGCGCATCGACGAACGGATCACCCGCTGCAACGCCACCAAGGTCAACCCAACCACCGGCAAGCCCGATGCCGACACTCTTTCCGCCCTTGAAACCGCCTTCGGACATCAGGATTTTGGCGTCTACGCCACCGTGATCGAAGGCGGCCCCATCGCCCTTGGCGACGACTGGAGCCTGACATGACCCAGATGCAATTCACCCTTGCCCCCGCGCCCGACGACGAGGCACGCGAGAAGGGCCGGCTGCTGTTTGCCGGCCCCGTCGATTTTGTCAAAGGCGTGGTGGCCATGTCGGGCCTGCCCCCGGCTGACCGGCTGGAGGTCTGCTTTGCCGGCAGGTCAAACGTGGGGAAATCCAGCCTGATCAACGCCCTGACCGGGCGCAAGACCTTGGCCCGCGCCTCGAACACGCCAGGGCGGACGCAGGAAATCAACTATTTCGCGCTGGGGGAGTCACGGTTTCTTGTTGACCTGCCCGGCTATGGCTATGCTGAGGCTCCGGTTGCCATCGTCGCCAAGTGGCAGGCCCTGCTGAAGCAATACCTTGCCGGCCGGCAAACCCTGCGACGGGCCTTCGTGCTGATCGACTCCCGTCATGGAATCAAGGCGGTGGACGAAGAGATCCTGAAACTGCTTGACCGCTCGGCGGTGACCTATCAGGCCGTGCTGACCAAGGTTGACAAGATCAACCGGGTCGAGCGGGAAGCAGTCATCGAACAGGTCAAGAGCGCCTTGGCCAAGCACCCTGCGGCCTATCCCGAGATCGTGGTGACAAGCTCGGAAAAGGGCGAAGGGGTTGAAACCCTTCGCGCCATCATCGCCACCATGGTCTGACCGCTGTCAGACGTGCTGGGCGCCGTTGACCTGAATCTCGGCGCCCGAGATGTAGCTTGAGGCGTCCGAGCACAGGAACCAGATCGCATCGGCCACCTCCGACGGTTGGCCAAGGCGCTTCAGCGGCAGTTGTTCGACAATCTTCTCGGTCCCCGGCGACAGGATCGCCGTTTCGATCTCGCCGGGGGCAATCGCGTTCACCCGCACGCCCAAAGGCCCGAAATCATGGGCCATTTCCCGCGTCAGCGCCGCAAGCGCGGCCTTGGACGTGGCATAGGCCGCGCCCGCGAAAGGATGCACCCGGCTGCCCGCAATCGAGGTGACATTCACGACCGAACCCTTGGCGGCCGAAAGCTCGTCCTTCAGCCCACGCGCCAGCACGATGGAGGCAAAGAAGTTGACGTGAAACACCTGCCCCCAGGTCCGCAGATCGGTGTCCAGCGTGTTCAACCGGCTGCCCCCCGGTCCCTTGGGGCTGATACCGGCGTTGTTAACCAGGGCGTGCAGCTTGCCATCCACCTTGGTCTTGATGAGTTCGATCGCCGCAATGGTCTTGTCCGGGCTCGCAAGATCGATCTGGATATGGTTTGCCTCACCATTCGGCCAAGGGCAGCGCGGATCGAACGGCTGACGCGAGCAGGTCAGCACGCGCCAACCCTCCCGCTCAAAGCGTTTGACGGTCGCATGGCCGATGCCCCGCGAGGCACCGGTCAGCAAAAGGGTCTTTTGGTCGGTCATGGCGAACTCCTGTCGAGGGCAACTTAGGCCAATGGCCGCAGCCTGCAAGCGAATGCTTGGCAGGGGCGCACAAAAGCCTTAAGGGGCGGAAAACAGCCGGAGGCCGCCATGGAAAAGCAGACCCTGACCATCGAAAACGCCAAGGCCACCGCCCGCATGTTGTCCGAGGCGCTGCCCTATCTGCAGCGGTTCGAAGGCGCGGTCGTGGTGGTGAAATTCGGGGGCAATGCCATGGGCGATGATGCCGCGATGGCGGAATTCGCCCGAGATATCGTGTTGATGCGCCAGGTCGGGGTGAACCCGGTCGTGGTGCATGGCGGCGGGCCGATGATCAACGACATGCTGAACAAGCTGGGCATCAAGTCGGAATTCGTGCGCGGCAAGCGGGTGACAGACAAGGCCACCGTCGAGGTGGTGGAAATGATCCTCTCGGGCCTTGTGAACAAGCGGATCGTGCAGGCGATCATGGATGCCGGCGGCCGCGCTGTGGGCATTTCCGGCAAGGACGACGACCTGATGGTCTGCGAGGCCGACGATCCCGAACTGGGCTATGTCGGCCGCCCGGTGGAGATGAATGTCCAGGTGCTGCGCGATCTTTACAAGGCCGGCATCATTCCGGTGATTGCCCCGGTCGGGACCGGCATGAAGGACAACGAAACCTTCAACGTCAACGGCGACACGGCGGCGGGCGCGATTGCCGGGGCCTTGCAGGCCGACCGTCTGCTGCTGCTAACCGATGTGCCGGGCGTCAAGGATGCCAGCGGTCAGGTGATGACGCAGATCACTCCGGAAGAGATTCGTCAGATGACCGCCGAGGGCGTGATCTCGGGCGGCATGATTCCCAAAACCGAAACCGCACTGATGGCGCTGGAAAAGGGCACGCGGGCGGTCACCATTCTGGACGGCAAGGTTCCGAACGCCTGCATTCTGGAACTCTTCACCGATCACGGCGCGGGCAGCCAGATCCGCTCGACCGCACCGCGGGTGAAGCCGCATGTGAAGCGCTAGTCTTTCGGCGGCAGGCCCCTTATCTTCATGAAGATGAATGTGAGGGGCCATGCAACACGAACTTATCCTGCGGCTGGGCGTCTTTCTGGGGCTCTTTGTGCTGTTCGCCGGGCTTGAGGCGCTTGCCCCTCGTCGTGCCCGGCAGCAACCGCGCCGCACGCGCTGGTTCACCAATCTGTCAATCTCGGTTCTGGACACGTTCGCGCTGCGGGCACTGGCGATTGCATTGCCGCTCCTGGCGGTTGGAGCGGCGATCGATGCAGGCCGGATGGGTTGGGGGCTGTTTAACGCCCTGTCCTGGCCTGCCTGGGTTGAGATGGGGCTGACCATTCTGCTCCTTGATCTGGCGATCTGGGCGCAGCATCTGGTGACCCACAAGGTGCCGTTTTTGTGGCGCTTTCACCGAGTCCACCATGCCGACCGCGATTTTGACGTGACAACGGCGCTGCGTTTCCATCCGCTGGAGGTCCTCGCCTCGATGCTGTTGAAGATCGGGCTGGTCTATCTGATCGGCCCGCTGGCGGTGGCGGTTGTCCTCTTCGAGGTGATCTTGAACGGCACGGCGATGTTCAACCATGCGAACCTGCGCCTGCCCCTGTGGCTTGACAGGGCGTTACGGCTGGTCTTGGTGACGCCGGACATGCACCGGGTTCACCACTCGGTCCACCGGCACGAACACGACAGCAATTACGGCTTTGCCCTGTCGGTTTGGGACAGGATTTTCCGTACCTATCGGCCTATGCCAGAGGCCGGGCAGACGGACATGGTGATAGGGCTGGAATGGCAGGACGACAAACCCTCGCGGCTGGGCTGGGCGCTGAGGCTGCCCTTTCAGAAATAGCAGGCCTGCTGGCCCCGCATCAGCTTGAAATCCTTGGTGGGTTCCACGCCGAGAATGATCCCGTACTGCCCGCTGGCACCCGCACGCTGTTGATGATCGGGCCGAAAGAGCCGGGGTACTGGCCGCATCTGACCGCGCAGCCGGAATGGGACGGGCGGCCTGACCCTATCGACCGCTGGTCGCGGCGGGTGATCGGGCAACTCGCCTGTGACATCGGTGCCAAGGCGCTGTTTCCCTTTGGCGGGCCGCCCTATCATCCGTTCTACCAGTGGGCGCTGCGCACGGGGCGGATCTGGGACAGCCCGGTGCGGCTCTTGGTGCAGGCCTCTCAGGGGTTGATGGTCAGCTTTCGCGGGGCGCTGGCGATCAAGGATGTGGTGGCGGTTCCTCCACCGGCCACAAGGCCTTGTGAGGCTTGCGACAAGCCCTGCCTTGCCGCCTGCCCTGCCGGGGCCTTGGGTGCGGGCGGCTATGATGTGCCCGCCTGCCATGCCTATCTGGCCGCGGGCGAGCGGGACTGCATGAAATCCGGCTGCCTTGTGCGGCGCGCTTGCCCGCTGTCGGCAACCTATGCAAGGATGCCCGAACAGTCGGCCTATCACATGAGGCAATTCCACAAATGAAGCGGTTGATCCTGACACGGCATGCCAAATCCAGCTGGGACGACCCGCTGATGAGCGACCATGACCGCCCCCTGAATGAGCGTGGCAAGGCGGCGGCGGCCGATCTGGGACAATGGCTTGCGTCGCGCGGCTATGTGCCCGACCAGGTGTTGTGCTCGGACGCCGTGCGCACCCGGGCGACGTTTTCGGGCATCGCCCCTGCCCTTCCCGGCGCGCCGGCGCTGGAGTTGAAGCCGACGCTCTACCATGCCGGACCTGATGTGATGCTGGCGGTCCTGCGTCACGCCACGGCCGATACGGTGATGATGATCGGCCACAACCCCGGGATTGCCGAATTCGCGCATCGGCTGGTGTCGAAAACCCCGATCAGCCCGGATTTCCGCAAATACCCCACGGGCGCGACGCTGGTGGTGGATTTCGCGCTGGACAACTGGGCCGAGGTTGGCTTTGGCCAGGGGGTGACGGTGGATTTCATCGTTCCCCGCGAGATCGCCCTATAACCGGCACCCGGTATCTGCACGAACAACAAGGGCGCACCAGAAGTGCGCCCTTTTCCGTTTCAGCGCCCGAAAGGCGCCAGCCTAGTGACCTAGGATCTGGCTGAGGAACAGTTTGGTCCGATCTGACTGCGGGTTGTTGAAGAACTCTTTCGGCGCGTTCTGTTCCACGATCTGGCCCTGATCCATGAAGATCACCCGGTTCGCCACAGCCTGCGCAAAGCCCATTTCATGGGTGACGCAAAGCATCGTCATGCCCTCTTCGGCAAGCTGGATCATGGTATCCAGCACTTCCTTGATCATCTCGGGGTCAAGGGCGCTGGTGGGTTCGTCAAACAGCATGATCCGCGGCTTCATGCACAGGCTGCGCGCGATCGCCACGCGCTGCTGCTGGCCGCCCGAAAGCTGGCCAGGGTATTTATGCGCCTGTTCTGGGATCTTGACCTTGCGCAGATAGTGCATCGCGGTCTCTTCGGCCTCTTTCTTCGGAACCTTGCGCACCCAGATCGGCGCCAGCGTGCAATTCTCCAGAATGGTCAGATGCGGAAAGAGGTTGAAGTGCTGGAACACCATCCCCACCTCGGACCGCACCTTGTCGATGTTCTTCAGATCATTGGTCAGCTCGGTTCCATCCACCACGATCTTGCCCTGCTGGTGTTCCTCCAGCCGGTTGATACAGCGAATGAGCGTCGACTTGCCCGAGCCGGACGGTCCGCAGATCACGATCCGCTCGCCCCGGTTCACCGTCATGTTCACATCACGCAGAACGTGGAACTGACCATACCACTTGTTCATGTTGGTGATCTGGATCGCGACTTCGTCCGAGACCGTCATCTTTTGTGCTTCGGCCATGTTCAGGGCTCCTTAACGGTGATCAGTCTTGAGCTTCCGCTCCAGATACATCGAGTATCGGGACATGCCGAAGCAGACGGCAAAAAAGATCGCGCCGACGAAGATGTAGGGCTCCCAGTAGATGCCCTTCCATGCGGTGTCGGCACGGACAATGGTGGTGACGCCCTTCAGCGGGTCCATCAGGCCGACGAAGGCGACAAGGGTGGTGTCCTTGAACAGGCCGATGAACGACGACACGATGCCGGGGATGGCGATTTTCAGTGCCTGCGGCATGATGATCAGCCGCTGCGCCTGCCAATAGTCCAGCCCCAGCGCATCGGCGGCCTCGTATTGTCCCTTGGGCAGGGCAGCAAGGCCGCCGCGGATCACCTCGGCCAGATAGGCGGCGGAAAAGAAGGTGACCAGGATGATGACGCGCAGGATCAGGTCAAAGTTGGTCTGCGGCGGCAGGAAGTAGCCCAAAAGCAGCGTCGCCACGAACAGAACCGTGATCAGCGGCACGCCGCGCACGAATTCGATGAAGCCGACGCAAAGCGTCTTGATGAGCAGCATGTCCGACCGGCGGCCAAGCGCCAGAAGGATGCCGATGGGCAGCGAGGCGCCAATGGCGGTAACCCCGATCACGAAGGCCAGAAGGAAGCCGCCAAACTGGTCTGAATTGACGCCCGGGATGCCCCAGGGCATCGCCCCATGCAGCGCGGTGGTGACCGAGGTTTGCACCATCAGCCACCAGATGGCCGCCGCCACGACTCCGGCCCCGGTTGCGACCACGACGCCCACCACCCGTTTGGCCAGGGTATAGACGACGGCCAGCAGTGCAAAGCCGGCCGCCACGCCGACCGGCCCCCAGACCGATCCGCCCCACAGAAGGAAATACCCCAGAAGCGGGTAAAGGATTGTCAGCAGGATCAACCGCTTGGGCGCGAACCAGGCAACGGCGGTCAGCCCGCCCAAGAGGAGGACGAAAAGCGCCAGATGGGTGGGATCATGGTCCAGCAGAACCAGCGCGATGAAGGTCAGGACAGAGACCGGCCCCACCATCATCACATTGGCCCGGCGCAAGCCATAATAAAGCGCCGGCGCCAGCGAGATCATCAGCAGGCCCATCGCCAGAACCGGACGCCAGAACAGATCTTGCGGGTAGAAGCCGAACAGGAACTGATGCCAGCGTTCACGGATCAGCGCCCAGCAGGCCCCGGTCGCCTCGGGGCCGGCGGCGGCCCAGATGATCTCGCGGCATTCCTTCAGGCTGGCGGCGTTCCAGACGCTGTTGAAAAGCCAGGGCAGCGCGGCACCGATCAGCGACAGGATCGCCGCAATCCCCAAGACCGTGAGAACCGAATTCAGCGGTGAGGAAAAAAGGTTCTCGCGCAGCCATTTCACCGCGCCGCGCTGGGTGACGGGCGGCTCTTGCGGCGGCAACATGGCCGTTCGGACAAAGGAAGTGTCGGTCATCTCAGCGCTCCCTCAGCTTTACGGCATTGTTGTAGGCGTTCATGATCGACGAGATGATCAGGCTGATGACCAGATAGATCCCCATCATCAACAACATGCATTCCATCTCGCGGCCGGTCTGGTTCATGGTGATGCCGCCCAGCGTGCCGCGCAGGTCAAGATAGCTGACCGCGATGCCCAGCGAGGTATTCTTGGTCAGGTTCAGATACTGGCTGATCAAGGGCGGGATGATGACCCGCAGCGCCTGCGGCAGGATCACAAGGTTCATCGTGCGGCCGGGGCGCAGGCCCAGGGCAAAGGCCGCCTCGCTTTGCCCGCGCGAGATGGCTTGAATGCCGCCCCGCACGATCTCGGCAATGAAGGCCCCGGTATACAGCACCAGCGCGATCAAGAGCGCGGTAAAGCTGTGGTTGATGATCAGCCCGCCGGTAAAGTTGAACCCCTTGATCGCCGGGTATTCCAGATGAAAGCCCATGGCGGCCAACAGCAGGACCGAGGGCAAGACAAGGATCAGCAGGGTTTTCCACCAGGTCGTGGGCCGGATGCCGGTCTCCTCTTGCACCGCGCGGGCGTGGCGCAGCAGGCGCAGGTTGGCATAGATCGACCCGGCCAGCACCGCCAGAAAGGCCAGCACCGACAGATTGACCGGAACGGTCGCAATCTCATAGGTCGGCAAGGGGCGGTCCAAAAGCGGGCCCGGCAGGTTCGAGCCGCGGTTGGTGATGGCGATCACCCCGAACAACATGCTGGCCTTGGGTTCTTCACCCGCGGCGACCATATCTTCGGTGATCTTGAAATCCTTGGGCTGCGGCATGGTCTCGGTAAAGACCACAAAGATCAAGATGATCCACAGAACCAGCGGAATGTTGCGGAACACCTCGACATAGACGGTCATGATCCGCGCCACGAGCCAGTTCTTCGACAGGCGCAGCACGCCCGCGACAATGCCGACCACTGTGGCCAGCACACAGCCGATGATCGCGATCAGCAGCGTGTTCAGCAGCCCGATGATCGTGGCCCGGCCATGGGTCGAGTCATTGGTGTAGGGGATCAGCTGCTGATCGATGTCATAGCCGGCCCGCTGCCAGAGAAAGCCGAAATCGATGTCCTTGCCGCGTTGCGACAGGTTGGCGATGGTGTTGTCGGTGATCCAGCCCAGAAACAGCAGGAGAAGAATAAGGACCGAGACCTGAATGGTATAGGATCGATACCGTGTATCGAATACAAGCATCGACAGCCGAAAGGAGTCTTTCGGCGCTTCGGTGGCAAGCGACATTGATGTTCCCCCTGGATTGCCGCCGACCGTCTTGATGCGGTCTGTCAGGCAAGGGCCCCCGGAAAGGGGCAGTTCTCAAGCACGGTGCAAGCGGCGCATCCCGGGGTTCGGGATGCGCCGGACGCAAGACTTACCGGAACGGAGCCGCGTATTGCAGGCCGCCCTGGGTCCACAGCGCGTTCAGGCCGCGGGCCAGACCGATCGGGGTGGAAGAGCCGATGTTGGCTTCGAAGATCTCGCCATAGTTGCCGTTTGCCGCGATGGCGAGGTCTCGATTACGGTCACCGACGCGGCTGGTGGGCGCTACACCCTCAACGCCCCCCTCAAGTAGCGCGGCGGCGTGGCACCATAGCGGCATGATTATTGCCAAGCGCCCCGCCCCGCTCGACCCGGCCGCCATTGCCGCCGTGCGTCGCCCGTTCGACGAGGCCGACATGTTCCCGCCGCAGGTCTTCCATGACCAGGCAATCTTCGACTGGGAGTCGCAGGAGATCTTCCGCCACGAGTGGCGCTGTGTCGGCCGCGAAGAGGAGACGCCAAACGTTGGCTCGTATCGACTGCTGGAGTTCGCTGGCGAGCAGGTGATCATCTCGCGCGGCGAGGACAACAAGCTGCACGCCTTTATCAATGCCTGCCGCCACCGTGGCGCAACCCTGATCGAAGGTCCTGCGGACGGCAAACCCGATTGTGGCGAGGCGAAGAAGATCGTCTGCCCGTATCACGCCTGGGTCTACGGTCCCGACGGCAAGCTGCAGAAGGCGAAGCACACCGAGGACTTGAAGAG
>JALQYS010000427.1 GCA_023254015.1 Paracoccaceae bacterium | reverse complement strand
AGCGCGATTTCGTCATGTCGCTGGGCGCCAAGGGGGTCATCAACCGCAACGACTTCAAATGCTGGGGTCAATTGCCGACGGTGAACAGCCAAGAATACAATGACTGGCTGAAAGAGGCCCGCAAGTTCGGCAAGGCGATCTGGGACATCACCGGCAAGGGCGTGAACGTCGACATGGTATTCGAACACCCCGGCGAGGCAACTTTCCCGGTGTCGTCGCTGGTGTGCAAGAAGGGCGGCATGGTCGTGATCTGCGCGGGCACCAGCGGCTTCAACTGCACCTTTGACGTGCGCTACATGTGGATGCACCAAAAGCGCCTGCAAGGCAGCCATTTTGCCCACCTGAAGCAGGCGGCAGCGGCCAACAAACTGATGTGCGAGCGCCGGCTTGACCCCTGCATGTCCGAGGTGTTCCCCTGGGCCGAGATCCCAGCCGCCCATATGCTGATGCGCCGCAACCAGCACAAGCCTGGCAACATGGCGGTTCTGGTTCAGGCCCCGACCACGGGCCTGCGCACCTTCGAAGATGCGCTTGAGGCTGGCCGCAAAGGCTGACCCGATCCTTGGCAAGAGTTTGCCGAAAGGGCCGTCACCCGCTGGGGTGGCGGCTTTTTCCATTCAAACAACCCTGAATATAGGTCGGACTTCTCGAAAGCTCGGCGTTAGACTGTTCCCAGAATCGATACAATCCCAAGGAGTTGCTTCTGCCGCTCCCGGATTGCAGCGGTCCGCCAGTAACGGAAACACGTTTTGACGAGGACGCCCATGCGCCATGACTGGATTTTCGAGGTTCTGCGCGATCTGAAGGCCTATGCGCAGGCCAACGGCCTGCCGGCTCTGGCGCAAAAGGCCGACGAGGCGATGCGCGTGGCGCAGGCCGAACTGGCGATTGCAACCCTGGCCGAGATTCCGCCCGACGTCGAGGCCGGCGTGCCGCCCGTGCCGCGACGGCCGCATTAGCGCCTCTGGTCCTTTCCGGCCACAGCCCTTATGGTCGGGCCATGCTGCCCACGCTCACCTTTTCCGACGATCAGGCCGAGGCCTATGACCGCGTGGCGGCCAGCCTTCTGTCCATGGGGATAGACCTTGCCGATGGGTCGCTGACCCCGCGGGCCGAGGGCAAATCCTCGGTGCTGGCGGTGGTGGGCAAGGCCGGGTCAGGCAAGACCATGCTGCTGGCCAGCCTTTACAAGGCGATGCAGGCGGCGGGTGTCGATGTCGTCTCGGGCGATTACGAAGGCCGTCGCCGCAAGGAGCGGCGCACGCTGGCCATTCTGGCGCCAACGAACAAGGCGGCCTCGGTGCTGCGGCTGCGCGGGGTGCCTGCCACCACCATCCACCGCATCCTTTATACCCCGGTCTATGACCCCCAATACGAGAAAATCGCCGAATGGCTGACAGGGCAGGGCAGTCGCCCCGCCGTCGAAGGGCTGACCGAACAGGCGCTTGACCGCGCCAAGGCCTTCTACGATCAGGTCGCCTCGATCCCCGGCGCGCTGGCTGCGGCCGGCTTGCGCGGCAGCGATTTCATCAAGGGCTGGAAGCGGCGCGAAGAGCCGCTGGATGTGGGATTTGTCGATGAATCCTCAATGCTGGACGAACGCCAGTTCGACGACCTGCGCGAGATCTTCCCGGCGCTTGTGCTGTTTGGCGATCCGGCCCAGCTCGCCCCGGTTGGACAAAGCGGACAAATGGTGTTCGAGCGGCTGGCCGAGCCGCTCAAGCTAAACCTGCACCGTATCCACCGGCAAACGCAGGACAATCCGATCCTTGACCTTGCCCATGCGCTTGCTGACGAGCGGTTGGGATTTGAAGATTTCGAACATATGGTTCAGGAAACCGCCCGCCGCGATGACCGGGTGGTCTGGGCCGAGCGGGTTGATTCCGACCTGATGGCGCGCAGCCCCGTGCTGGTCTGGCGCAATGCCACGCGCATCCGCCTGATCACCGCCTTTCGCGCCGCCCATGGTGCCCCCGAAGATGATCTGCTGCCGGGCGAGCCGCTGATCTGTGACGGGATCGAGCTGCCGCTCAAGCACCGCAAGAAGCGCATCGATCTTGAGGCGCGCGGCCTCATCAAGGGCGCGCAGGTCATCTACCTTGGCCCGGGCAACCGCACGGGTTTCGCCAAGCTGCATGTGATCGGCGCCGAAGACCCCCAGCTATCCGCCGCCTCGATCATCAAGATCGAAAAGCCGGACGAGGAAGAGCCCTTCATCCCCCATGCGGCCACCATGGGCGCGGCCTTTCTGCATGGCGCGGCGGTGACGATCCACAAGGCGCAAGGCTCGCAATGGGAAACCGTGCAGGTCTTTGCCCCCGACCTTTACGCCGCTGCCGCTGCCGGACGCACCGAGGCCGGCGTGCCCTTGTGGAAGCGGCTTGCCTATGTGGCCATCACCCGGGCCGAAAAGCGGCTGATGTGGGTGGTGAGGAACCGCCTTGGCCGCCCCACCCATCCGTTGACGGTCGCCGACTTGAAACAGGGCCCCGCGCCGCTTAAGCTGACTGGTGAAGGCGATCCGCCCTGATCTGTCAGGCCCGCGCGCGCCCTTGGGCCTTGTGCCCGTCGACATGCTCCACCGGGGTTCGGGGACGGCCCCGAAACCCGACAACAGGAAATCCGCCATGATATGCGTCTTTGTCCAGTTCCGCTGCACCCCCGGCAAGACCTATGAGGTCGCGAATGCCATCTATGACCGCGAGGTGGTAAGCGAGCTTTACTCGACCAGCGGCGAATATGACCTGATCGCGAAGATCTACATTCCCGACGAAGAGGATGTGGGCCATTACCTGTCGGACCGCCTGTTCGACATTCCCGGCATCGTGCGCACCCTGACCACGATGACCTTCAAGGCGTTCTGACCGGCCACCCCTGCGATTTTTCGTCGAAAAATCGGTGCGTCAGGCCATCGCCTGACGCCGCGCGCCCATAACGGCGTTGCCCATGACCGCGACCAGCACCATGGCCCCGCCCAGAAGCGTGCTTTGGCTGGCGGTCTCGCCCAGCAAGAGCCAGACCCAGATCGGGGCCAGAATGTTCTCGATCGACGAGATCAGCGTCAGTTCGGCCGTCGGCAGCGCCTTTGACCCAAGGGTATAAAGCGCCATGCCGGCCGTCAGCACGACCGCCCCAAGCGCCATGGAAATGCCGATGTCGCGGGTGCTGGCCGCAACCGTCTGTCCCAGGGCGGCGGCAAGGCCGAAGGCTGCGATCATCGACAGCACCCCGCCCAGCAGGACCGTGGGCAGGCTGTCCTCGACATGGCCCCAGCGCAGCGAGACCGAAAACACCGCAAAACCCGTGGCCGAGATCAGGGCGGCGATGTTGCCATCCATCCGCCCGCCGCCAAAG
>JALQYS010000389.1 GCA_023254015.1 Paracoccaceae bacterium | reverse complement strand
CGCTGGATTTTCACATAGCCGTCGAACAGCCGCCGCTGTTTGCGCCACGAAAACGGAAAGCGCAGGGTAAAGCGTTCCAGATCCAGACCGCCGATGGTCCAGCCGACATCCTCGGTGGTGACGCTTTCGATGAAATCGGTGCGTGGTCGTTCGTCAAGATAGCGGATCAGTTCGGCCACAGGGCGCAACGGCAGGCAAGAGCCGGAGGACAGATAGACATGCCGCACCTGCGGAAACTGCCGCAGCATGATGGTGGCAGCCTCTTGCGTGGCGGCGACGATTCCCCAAGTCCCCCATTCGCAGGCATGCCGCCCCGAAAAACTGACATTCGGCAGATCAGCCAGCGCCTGCACTAGCCCGTCATAGGCTTTGCGCTTTACCCGCTTGTCGACATGGATCACCACCGGGCAATCATGGCCCGCCCAGTGCCGTGCCACCTGCGCCGCCCGGTCAAGGGCCGTGTGGCACAGCATGATGAAGCCAACGGTCACGCCCAGTTCCCCTTGGACATCAGCCCCAGAATCTCCAACTGTCGCCAGTTGATGTATTTCTCGGACCATTTGCACCAAAGATCGGGTTCCTTGGCCATGGCAAGCCGATAGGCCCGGTATTCGTGGCTGTTGGCGTAGTGCTGCTTGCGCTCCATCTCTTCTTCAGCCTTGCGCGCGAAGGTGTCGAGGAACTTGGCGTGCAACAGCACGCCCGATGCCTTTTCGCCGCCCCATTCGTCGTAAACCTGATTGAGGCCGCGCGGCAAAAGCATGTGGGTGGACGAGGCATAGGCATAGGACCGATGCCATTTCACCAGAGGAATCTTGTTCAGCGCGGGGGCACGTTCGGGCAGGTCGCCAAAGAACATCCGCGCCCGAGGTCCCCCCTGTATCCACAAGTTCCCGAATTTGCGATTGCGCTCGATCGTGTAATTGCCGCTGTCGAACCACTGGGCGATTTCGAACGGGTCTTGCCCTTCGCGATAGGGCTGCGAATCGAAGGGGCCCTTGGGATACATGTCCAGAAGCATCGCCGAAAAGGATTTGATCGACGAGGCATCCAGCCAGTCGGTCAGCGCCCGCAGGGGGCGGGTGTCGCAGAACGGGTAGACGAAGAATTCGTCGGGATCGACGACAAGGCACCAATGCTCATGGCCGTATTTGCGCTGCAGCCAATTCAGCCAGTCGACGCCAAAGCGCGACCGCTTGTAAGAGGCAGAAGTCGTCCAGAGTGACACATCGGGCTGACTGGCCAGATACTCTCGCCCGCCATCATCGCTGTCATTGTCCACCATCAGGAAATGGTTGACGCCAAGCTCGCGGTAGTAGTTCAGAAAGAACGGCAGGCGGACCCGCTCATTGCGGAGGGTGGAAAAGACCAGGATGTCATCTGCGCCGATCTGTCCGGTCCGGTCGGAGACTGGCCGCAACTCGCGCCGCTTGCGGAAGGCGCGGATCAGCCAGCGCTTGCGCGCGAGCCTTAGCATGTATCTGGAGACTAAGCTCAAACCCCGGACTCTCTGGCTTCAGGCCTGCATCATTCCAAACCGCTATCACACAACGCTTAAGACCGTGTTGAAATGGTCATCCCATGACAGAAGGGTCAAGGGAGCAGGTGGTCGCAGCGGCACGGGGGCGATGCTGGCTTGCCTCACTACTGTTTCCACCCAAGAATATATGTCGGCTGCGGGCAGGTAAACCGCCTTGTTTCCAAGGAGTTCGCGGGTCACGGCAAGATCCGTCGCCAGAACCGGCGTGCCAAGGCTGGCCGCCTCAACCGGAGGGAGACCAAAGCCCTCGGCCAAGCTTGGAGCCAGCAGCGCCCGCGCCCCGGCGATCAACGCGGAAACGGCGGAATCGGGCAGGCCATGCAGCACCTCAACCGGGCCGTCGGGGGCAAGCCTGTCAAGCCGGGCAAGTACATCGGGCGCGGCCCAGCCCCGGTTCCCAAGGATGAACAGCCGGGGTTTGGGGGCGGGAAGGCGATCCCAGACATCCAGCAGCAGGGTATGATTCTTGCGCGGCTCGATGGTGCCCAGCGTCACGAAATAGGGGTCGGACAGTTCAAGGCCTGGGGGCAGGGCAGCCATGTCAGGTTGGGCCACGGCAACGCCAAGCGGCGCTGTCACACCCGGCGGCACACGGCCAAGTCTGGCCATCTGCGCGTCGGTCAGGGTGCGGCTGGCCTGTGTCAGGTGGATGACGCAATCGGCATGGGTCGCGACGGCGGCCAGTTTCTGACGGAAGGGGGCGATGCTGTCTGCGCGCACCAGCTGGGGGTGATCCAGCGGAATCGTGTCATGCACCATCACCCGGATCGAGAACCCTGCCGACCGAAGTGCCGACAGTCCCGGGGCGGTCAGATTCGCGTGGCCGACATTGAAATAGATGGCAGGTCGGGGCAGCACTCTGACCAGCCGCGCAAGACCGGGCCGAGGGGATCGGGCCGTCGCAATCTTCCGGGCGGCCGTCTCGGCCCGGGCGCGGGCATGATCGCGGCGGTGCAGCAGGCGCGACAGCAGGTCGGCGCGTGGCAGCGGAGTATTCTGCAGCACAAGTCCCGCCAAGGCCTCGCAGCCGGCCCGATTCAGCAACAGCCAGCCGGCTGCAGTGCGAACAAGACCAAAAAGCGGCGGGGTGTCCGCCGCAAATCGGCGCAGATAGGCCAGTTCAACCCGATCTATCCCGGTCAACGCGCCTTTCCCCAGACGCGAGACCAGTCGCGTCAGGTCCAGAAGGCGCGTTGCCTCCACGCGGTTACTGCGCGGCCTTTTGCAGCGACATCAGGTCGTGCAGATAGGCGCCGAATTCGTCGCGCAGATCGGGGCGGGCCAGACCAAAGGCCACGGTGGCCTGCAGGAACCCCGCCTTCGAGCCGCAATCATAACGCTGGCCGCGGAAG
>JALQYS010000325.1 GCA_023254015.1 Paracoccaceae bacterium | reverse complement strand
CCGGTGTTCCACGACAAGGACGGGGAGAAACTGCGTGCCTGAGCTGATTGCAAAACCCGCGCTGGATCGCGCCCCCCTGACCCACGGCACCTGCAGGCTGGAGGCGGTGGAGCTTGGCCCCATCACCTCAGTCGCGCTCTTTCCGGGGGGCGAGAAGGCTGTCGCCAAGGCGTTGAAACCTTTGGGTCTTTCCTTCCCCGCGCCGAACAGCCTGTCGTCCAGTGGCAGCGCGCATCTGGTCTGGACCGGCCGCGATCAGGCCTTCCTGATCGGGGTGACGCCGCCTGATTTCGGACCGGCTGCCGCCGTCACCGACCAGTCCGGCGGCTGGGCGGCGCTGCGCCTTGTGGGCGAGCGGGCGGCGGATGTGCTGATGCGGCATGTGCCGGTGGACCTGCGCGCGGCGGCTTTTCCGCCGGGCCGGGCCATCCGCGCGCCCTTGGGCCATATGTCTGCCGTCTTGATCCGCGAGACGGAGGGCTTTCTCGTCCTTGTGTTCCGCTCGATGGTCCGCACCGCCTGGCATGAGATTGAAACCGCCATGCGCACTGTTGCGGCGCGCGCCTGATGCTGACGAACCAGGACGTCGCGGACCTGACAGATTGGCGGCGAGATCTGCACCGCTTTCCCGAGATCAGCCGCGAAGAGGCTGGCACGGCCGCGCGGGTGGTGTCGGCGCTTGGCCCGCTTCAGCCGGACCAGATCCTTACCGGCCTTGGCGGCCACGGTGTAGCCGCGGTGTTCAACGGCGCCGCACCCGGCCCGACCGTCCTGTTCCGGGCGGAACTTGACGCCCTGCCGATCGAAGAGGTCTCTGACGCCCCCCACCGCTCGACCATTGTGGGCAAGGGGCACCTCTGCGGCCATGACGGGCATATGACGCTGCTGATCGGCCTTGGCCGGCTTATCGCGCGGCAAAGACCGGCGCGGGGCAGGGTGGTGCTGATGTTCCAGCCTGCCGAAGAGGACGGCTCTGGCGCTGCGGCGGTGATGGCCGATCCGGTCTTTGCGGCGATCAGACCCGACTGGGCCTTTGCGATCCACAACATGCCGGGCGTGGCCTTTGGCCGGGGATTGGTGAAATCCGGCGTGGTGAATTGCGCCAGTCAGGGGCTGAAGATCACCCTGCACGGCAAGACCGCCCATGCCAGCCTGCCCGAAACCGGCACCTCGCCGGCGCCCGCGCTGGCCGGGCTGATCTCGGCCTTCACCCGCCTTGCCCCGCCTAGCCCGCTGCAGCCGGGCTATCGGCTGGTGACGGTGACCCATGCCCGGCTGGGAGAGCCTGCCTTCGGCATCGCGCCCGGTCTGGCCGAACTCTGGATCACCCTGCGCACGCTGGAAGATGCCGGCATGGCCGACCTGCGCGCCGAGGCGATGGAAATCGCCCGCGCCGAGGTCAAGGCCCATGGGCTGACGCTGGCCTTCGAAACCCATGACGATTTTGCCGCCTCGGTCAACGACCCCGAGGCCACCGCCCGGATCGCTGCCGCGATGGAGACGCTTGGCATGGCCCATGAGGAAGGCGATTTGCCCATGCGCGGTTCCGAGGATTTCGGCCGCTTCGGTCAGCCCGGCACGCGTTCGGCCATGCTGTTTCTAGGGGTGGGAGAGGCGCACCCGGCCTTGCACAACCCCGATTACGACTTCCCTGATGCGCTGATCCAGCCGGGCGTTGCGATCTTTCACCAGATCGCGCGCGACCTTTTGGGCTAACTCGTCGTCGACTTCGTCGCTCCTCGTGGGCCGCGACGACGAGAAGCCGAAGGCGCCCGAGGAGTTGCGGAATCATCCCCCAAGGCCCCATATAGCCCCTATGTCCCTGCCACCCGGTTTTCTTGACGAATTGCGCACCCGCGTCTCCCTGTCGTCCGTCGTCGGGCGCAAGGTGACGTGGGATGCGCGCAAGTCCAACATGGCCAAGGGCGACATGTGGGCGCCTTGCCCGTTCCACCAGGAAAAATCCGCGTCTTTTCATGTGGATGACCGAAAGGGCTATTACTATTGCTTTGGCTGCCACGCCAAGGGCGACGCGCTGACCTTCCTCAAGGAAACCGAAAACCTCGGCTTTATGGAGGCGGTGGAGGTGCTGGCGCGCGAGGCCGGTATGCCCATGCCCGCCCGCGATCCAAAGGCGGCGCAGGTCGCTGACCGGCGCAGCCAGTTGACCGAGGTGATGGAAGAGGCGGTCAAATGGTTCCGCCTGCAGCTGAAAACCAGCGCCGCCGCCGAGGCCCGCGCCTACCTTGCCAAGCGCGGCCTGCCGCCTGCCGCGCAGGACCGCTGGGAAATCGGATTTGCTCCGGACGGCTGGCATGGGCTGCAACTGGCCATGAAGCAGAAGGGCATCCCCGACGATCTTCTGGTCGCTTCGGGCGTCTGCGCCAAGTCCGACAAGGGGGGCGAGCCCTATGACCGCTTCCGCAACCGCATCATCTTTCCGATCCGCGACGGGCGCGGCCGGGCGATTTCCCTTGGCGGCCGGGCGATGGACCCGAAAGACAACGCCAAATACCTGAACGGCCCGGAAACCGAGATCTTCGACAAGGGCCGCAACCTTTTCAACCACGCGCCTGCGCGCGAAGCGGCCGGCAAGGACAAGCCCCTGATCGTCGCCGAGGGTTATATGGATGTGATCGCGCTGGCCGAGGCCGGGTTCACCGCCGCCGTCGCGCCCCTTGGCACCGCCGTCACCGAAGACCAGCTGCGCCTGATGTGGCGCATCCATGACGAGCCGGTCATCGCGCTGGATGGCGACGCGGCCGGCACCCGGGCGGCGCTGCGGGTTATCGACCTTGCCCTGCCGCTTCTGGAGGCGGGCAAGGGCTTGCGCTTTGCCGTGCTGCCCGGCGGGATGGACCCCGATGATCTGATAAAGGCCCAAGGGGCCGGGGCGATGCAGGCGGTGCTGGATGCCGCCCAGCCCATGGTCAACCTCTTGTGGAAACGCGAAACCGAGGCCCGGGTGTTCGACAGCCCCGAACGCAAGGCGGCCCTTGATAAATCGCTCCGCGCCCATCTCAAGCGTATCGCCGACCCGTCGATCCGCGCCCATTACGGCGAGGATATCAAGCGTCTGCGACTGGAGCTGTTCGGGCAGGGCGGGGCGAAAGTGCCCGCCTTCCGCCAGCGCTTTACCCCCAAGGGCACGCCCCTGCCGCCCACCGCCGCCGCCCGCCAGTCGCTTCTGGCCCAGGGCCAGCCGGTAGAGGAACCCCTGCGCGAGGCGGTCATTCTGGCCAGCCTCATCACCCACCCGGCGCTGATCCACCGCTTTGAGACCGCGCTGGAGCGGCTGGATCTCACGGGTGAGGATCACAACATCCTGCGCCGCCTGTTGCTGACCCATGCCGACACCGACGCCGCGCGGCTGCACGACATCTTGCGGGCCGAGGCGGGCGCCGCCCTTGACGCGCTGATGCGCCGTCCCCATGTGCAGATCGCGCCCCCGCTGCGCAACCCCCTGGATACCGAGCTTGCAACCCTTTGCATCGCCGAGGAAATGGCCAAACTTGACGCCCATCGTGCCGCCCGCCGCGAGGTGGAGGACGCCGTGCAGGACCTGACCGGCCTTGCCGATGAGGGGCTGACCTGGCGGCTTTCCAAGGCCGCCGAGGCCCGCCACCGCGCCGACCACCCCGCCCGCGAAGAGACGGGCGACATGGGCGAGGACCGCGCAGCACTTTCCGGGGTGCTGCAGGCCATGATTGATGAAAGGGTCTGGGAAAAGAAACGCTAACGGGGCGTTCGCACCCCCCCTGTCCTTTTCCTTGATTCGCGCTATTGATTCGCAATCCCCGCGCTGATTCGCAGCGCCTCTATTCGCCTTTGAACGACGGAGACGACATGGCCTCGAAAGACACCGATGACGGCAAACCCGAAGGCGAAGAGGCCGACGTTTCCCTTGACCTCTCTCAGGCTGCCGTCAAGCGGATGATCGCCGATGCCAAGGAGCGCGGCTATATCACCTATGACCAGCTGAATGCGGTGATGCCGCCCGAGCAGGTCTCGTCCGAGCAGATCGAGGACGTGATGGCGATGCTATCGGAAATGGGCATCAACATCATCGACGACGAAGAGGTCGAAGAGGCCGAGGCGCCGGTGGGCGAACTGGTTGAAACCTCGACCTCGCGCGAAGTGGCCGTTGTCGGCACCACCACCGAAACGCTGGACCGCACCGATGACCCGGTGCGCATGTATCTGCGCGAGATGGGCAGTGTCGAACTCTTGTCGCGCGAGGGCGAGATCGCCATCGCCAAGCGCATCGAGGCTGGTCGCAACACCATGATCGCCGGGCTTTGCGAAAGCCCGCTGACCTTTCAGGCCATCATCATCTGGCGCGACGAACTTCTCAGCGAAGACATTCTTCTGCGCGACGTGATCGACCTTGAGGCGACGTTCGGGCGCAGCCTGGATGGCGACGAGGACATGGTCGGCGGCCCCGATCTGGAAGGGGTGGAGGTGGGGGCCGCCCCCGCACCGCGCCGCGCCGGCACGGCCGAACCCGAGCTGAATGCCGACGGCAATCCGATCTACTCGGAACCCGAAGAGGATGACGAGGACGACGGATCGAGCATGTCGCTGGCCGCGATGGAAGCGGCGCTGAAGCCCAAGGTTCTGGAAACGCTGGACCTCATCGCGCGCGATTATGACAAGCTGGCCGAGATGCAGGATGCCCGCATGTCCGCCACCCTGTCGGACAGCATCCGCTTTTCGGCGGCCGAAGAAGCCGCCTATCAGAAGCTGCGCTCGGAAATCGTGGTTCTGGTCAACGCGCTGCATCTGCACAACAACCGGATCGAGGCGCTGATCGACCAGCTTTACGGCATCAACAAGCGCATCATGTCGATCAACTCGGGCATGGTAAAGCTGGCCGATGCCGCCCGCATCAACCGCCGCGAATTCATCGACGAATACCAGGGATACGAGCTGGACCCGACCTGGCTTGACCGGATGGCGGCAAAATCCGGCCGCGGCTGGCAGGCGCTGATCGAGAAATCCCGCGACAAGGTGGAAGAGCTGCGCGCCGAAATGGCGCAGGTCGGCCAAGATGTCGGCGTCGACATTTCCGAATTCCGCCGCATCGTGAACCAGGTCCAGAAGGGCGAGAAAGAGGCGCGTCAGGCCAAGAAGGAAATGGTCGAGGCGAACCTGCGTCTGGTGATCTCGATCGCCAAGAAATACACCAACCGCGGCCTGCAATTCCTGGACCTCATTCAGGAAGGCAACATCGGCCTGATGAAGGCGGTGGACAAGTTCGAATACCGCCGCGGCTACAAGTTCTCGACCTATGCCACCTGGTGGATCCGTCAGGCCATCACCCGGTCGATCGCCGATCAGGCCCGCACGATCCGTATCC
>JALQYS010000321.1 GCA_023254015.1 Paracoccaceae bacterium | reverse complement strand
CCTCACGTCCGATGAGCGGATCGACCTCGCCCTTCAGGGCCTTGTCGTTCAGGTCCACGCAATACTTGGACAGCGCGGATTCCTTGGCTTCGCCGGCCTCGGCCTTGGGGGTTTCGTGGTGTTCCTCGGCGCCGGAAACCGGGCGGGATTCCCCGAATGCGGGGTTCTTGGCCACGCCATGGGCAATGTAATTGACCGCGTCATAGCGGGTCATGTCCTGTTCCTGCAGGAAATAGGCGGCGTTCGATTCGCGCTCGGCAAAGATGGCGACCAGCACGTTGGCGCCCGTCACCTCGTTGCGGCCCGACGACTGCACATGGATCGCCGCGCGCTGGATGACGCGCTGGAAGGCCGCCGTCGGCACCGCCTCGGACCCTTCGACATTGGTCACCAGCGTTGACAGATCGTCGTCAATGAAATCGACCAGCGTCTTTTTCAGCTCTTCCAGATTGACCGAGCAGGCCTTCATCACGCGTGCCGCGTCGGGTTCGTCGATCAACGCCAGCAGAAGATGCTCCAGCGTGGCCAGTTCGTGGCGGCGCGCATTGGCCAAGGCCAAGGCCGAATGGATCGCCTGTTCCAAGGT
Organism: Paracoccaceae bacterium; assembly: GCA_023254015.1. Lineage (GTDB taxonomy): Bacteria > Pseudomonadota > Alphaproteobacteria > Rhodobacterales > Rhodobacteraceae > Tabrizicola_A. The sequence goes on along the minus strand of JALQYS010000321.1, from coordinate 1,000 downwards.
GGTCGAAAATGACGGCACGTTCCTGTGCTCCTGTATTCAGGGCCGGGGAGGGCGCTTGCCCGATCCGACCGTGGCCTCATAAAGTAAAGGATCGGTTTTCTTGGGCGGGTTTCAAGCCCTATTTGCGCTTCTTTTTCGGGTCGGCCACAAAAGTGATTGCGGGTTGCGCCGCCGACCCTGCGCCAAAGGCCGCAGGGCCGGTATCCGGCTGGCCCTGCGGCGTCTGGATCGGCGCGAAGAGTGCCGGGGAACCCGGCTCGATGAGCGGTCAGAACCGGTCTTTCCGGGCGCGGATCTCGGCAAAGACGGCCGCATCGGGCGCGCCTGCCATGCCGACGGCAGCCTTCACCTCGGCCAGACCGGCGCGCAGGAAGGGGTTGGTGGCCAGTTCCTCCTCCAACAGCACCGGAACCGACGGCAGCCCCTCGCCGCGGGCGCGGGCAACTTCGTGCTGGCGGCGGGCTAGCCGCGGGTTGGCAGGCTCGATCGTGGCGGCAAAGCTCAGGTTCGAGGTGGTGTATTCATGGCCCGAACAGATCAGCGTCTCGGGCGGCAGGGCGGCCAGTTTCTGCAAGCTGGCCCACATCTGCTGCGGCGTGCCCTCGAACATGCGACCACAGCCCCCGGCCATCAGGCTGTCGCCGGTAAAGCACAGGTTCGAGGCCGGGAAGTGAAAGGCGATATGGCCCAGCGTGTGGCCGGGCACGTCGATCACCACGCCCTCTTCGCGGCCAAGGCTGACCGTGTCGCCATCCCACAGCGACCAGTCAAGGCGTGGCAGGCGCTGGCGGTCGGCCTCGGCCCCCCAGACCTTGGCGCCCAGCGTGCCGCCGCTGGCCGCCCGCAGCGCCGCCACCCCGGCGATATGGTCGTCATGATGATGGGTCAGGAAAATGTCGGTCAGCCGCCACTCGCGCCGGGTCAGCTCGGCCAGAATGGGCGCGGCTTCGGGCGCATCCACCACGCCCGTCGCGCCGCTTGCGGGATCGTGGATCAGATA
>JALQYS010000248.1 GCA_023254015.1 Paracoccaceae bacterium | reverse complement strand
GGCGCGCCATGCATGGTGTGGCGCCGTTCCTCGGCGCTGAGCCCGGCAATCGCCGCGCCATCCTTGCCCGAAGCGGCATCGGAATCGCCCAAGAATTTCACATAGCCGCCCAAGGGAATGGCCGCGATCTGCCAGCGCGTGCCGCGACGGTCCCGCCCCGACAGCAGCACCGGACCGAAGCCCAGGCTGAACACCTCGGCATGGATGCCCGTCCAGCGCCCGACGATGTAATGGCCGTATTCATGGACAAAGACGATGATGCCAAGGGCGATGATGAAAAAGGCGATAGTCCACAAGAACCCGCCCGTGCCCAGGATCGTCGTTACCAAATCCACTTAACCACCCCTTGCCTGCACCGCGACCTCGGCCGCCCGAATACGGGCGAGATGGTCCATCTGCAAAACATCTTCAAGGCTTTGCGCGGCTTTTCCAAGGCGGGAATCGGCCGAAAGCCGGCTGAGCGTTTCTTCCACCACCTCGGCCATCTGCATGAAGCCAAGCCCGCCGGCGATGAAATGATCCAGCGCGATTTCCTTGGCCGCGTTGAAGGCCGCACCTGCAAGGCCGCGCATCGCCATGACCTCACGCGCAAGACGCAGGGCGGGATAGCGCACCTCATCCGGGGCGCGGAAGGTCAGCCGCCCAAGCGCCGCCAGATCCAGCCGCGCGACCGGCAGGGGCTGGCGTTCCGGCCAGTTCAGCGCATAGCCGATCGGGTGACGCATGTCGGGCATCCCCAGATGCGCCATCACCGCGCCATCGTGAAAGCCCACCATGGAATGAATGATCGATTCGGGGTGGATGATGACCTCGACCTGATCGGGACGAACGCCGAAGAACTCACGCGTTTCAATGATTTCCAGCGCCTTGTTGAACATCGAGGCGCTGTCGATGGTGATGCGCTGGCCCATCGACCAGTTCGGATGCGCCAAGGCCTCGGCCAGGGTGGCCTGGGCCAGACGCTCCATCGGCCAGTCGCGCAGCGCCCCGCCCGAGGCGGTCAGGATGATGCGGTCAACGGCCGACAGATCCTCGCCCACCAGCGCCTGAAAGATCGCCGAATGTTCGCTGTCCACCGGCAGGACGGTTGCGCCATGGACGCGCGCGGTTGCGAGCAGAAGCTCGCCGGCCGTAACAAGCGATTCCTTGTTGGCCAGCGCCAGCGATGTGCCATGCGCCAGCGCCCGCATTCCCGGAACAAGGCCCGCCGCACCGACGATGGCGCTCATCACCCAGTCGGCCGGGCGGTCTGCAGCCTCGATGATCGCATGGGCCCCGGCCGCGGCCTGCACGCCCGACCCTGCCAGGGCCTCACGCAGGGCGGGCAGGTTTTCCTCATGCGCGGTGACCGCGATTTCGGCGCGCAGGGTGCGGGCCATCTCGGCCAGCCGCGCCACATTGTGGCCGCCTGTCAGGGCAACGGTGTGGAACGCCTCGGCCCCGCCCTCACGGCAGATCAGGTCATAGGTGCTTTCCCCGATCGAGCCGGTTGCGCCAAAGATCGAAATGCGCCGCATCAGGTCAGCCTTTCACCAGCGGAAAGAGGGGGACGAAGAGATGCAGCACCGCCGTCAGGATCGCGGCAAAGGCCAGCGCGTCAAAGCGGTCCAGCAGCCCGCCATGGCCGGGAATGAGGTTCGAGCTGTCCTTGACACCAGAGCGCCGCTTGATCGCGCTTTCCGCGATATCGCCCATCTGTCCGGAAAAGGCGACCAGCGGCGAGGCCCAGAGAAGATCCGCGCCCCCGATCCCGGCCTTCCAGAAGCCAAGACCCACAGCCGCCGCACCGATCCAGCCCGCCACGGTGCCCGACCATGTTTTCTTGGGGCTGATCGCGGGCCAGAACTTGGGTCCGCCCAGAAGGCGGCCGGCGAAATAGCCCATAACGTCCGACATGACAACCGCGGCGATCAACCACAGAACCGGCGCCAGCCCGATTTTTTCGCGCAGAATCACAAGGCTGAGACCGGAGGCCATGATGACCAGCGCATAGCCAAAGAACAGCCGGCGATTGCTGCGCGGCGTCAGCACACCCGCGACGGCCGGAACCAAGAGCCCGACCAGAGGCCAAGCGGCGGGCGACCACAGGTTCAGCGCCAGCATCCCCGCCGCAAGGACGCCAAGCCCCAGCGACATCGGATGCGAAGGGCCGGCGGTCATGCGCGCCAGCTCCCACATCATGCCGCCGGTCAGCGCCACCACCAGAACCGCGAAGGGCGCGCCGCCCAGCCAGACCTCGACCCCGCCGATGACCAGCATCACCACCGCCGACAGAAGGCGCGGCTTCAGGTCATCCCAATTGGCACTCATGCCGGCAGAACTCCACCAAAGCGCCGCTCGCGCCGGGCAAACCGGGCGACGATATCGGCAAGATGTTCGGCGGTGAAATCCGGCCAGAGGGTTTCCGTGAATTCATACTCGGCATAGGCCGCCTGCCAGGGCAGGAAATTCGAGGTCCGCGTCTCGCCCGAGGTGCGGATGACCAGATCGGGGTCGGGCAGATCGGCGGTATCAAGATGCTGGCTGATGAGCTCGTCGGTGATCTGCTCAGGTTTCAGCCGCCCCTCGGCCACCGCGCGGGCGATGTCGCGGGTGGCGCGGGTGATCTCGTCTCGCCCGCCATAATTGATGCCCACCGTCAGGTTCAAACGGCTGTAGGTGGAGGTGCGCTGTTCGATACTGGTCTGCAACCGCTTCAGCCGCGGGTTCAGCATGCTGCGGTCGCCGATAAAGCGCATCCGCACCGATTCGGCCGCCATCCGATCGGCCTCGCGTTCGATATACCGCGAGAAGATCGCCATCAGGCCCAGCACCTCTTCGGTGGTGCGTTTCCAGTTTTCGGTCGAAAACGCGAAAATCGTCAGGAATTTTACCCCGGCTGAAGGACAAGCCTCGACGATTTCGCGCACCCGCTTGGCCCCGGCGTGGTGGCCAAATAGCCGAGGCCGCCCTCGCATCTGGGCCCATCTCCCATTGCCATCCATGATGAT
>JALQYS010000241.1 GCA_023254015.1 Paracoccaceae bacterium | reverse complement strand
AGCGCGCCATGTAGGCATCCACGTCACCCTGCAGATCGGCAATGTCGGCAAGGATGATCGACGCTGTGCTTTTGCGCTGGCGACGGGCACTTTCGATGGGCGAGGTGGAACCGCAATAGCCTCGATACTGAGCCACGTCCTGCGGGCTTGGCGGGGCCACCGCCCATGCCTCGGTGATGGTTTTCAGATGGTTAAGGCCATCCGGCCCGAGCGCCTCGGCCATGGCCGGAATGATCCCGTCAAATTCGCCATAGCCCGCCTCGGCCATGGCTTCGAGGATACGCTCGGCCAGCAGCGTGGGCTTCACAGTCAGTCTGGGGGAAATTCGGCCCAGAATGCCCATGGCCTCGCCCATCACCTCCCCAACCGCGCCATTGCTGTCATCGGTCCGGGCGTGGATCGAAGGGGCCAGTTGCAGGAAGGACCATGTCAGATCAAAGGCCTCATCGGCATCAAAGGGCGCGACGCCGGTTTCGATCATGGCGACCAGACCGGTCAGGTCTTTGACAAAGGCCTTCTGCTTGCGCCAGTCGACATAGCTGGTGGATCGCCGCAGAGAGGCGAAGCGTTTTCGCAAATCCGCCGCCACCTCCTTCGGCCCCTGCGCGGCGCTTAGTTCCATCCGTGCCCGCCGTTGCAGAGCAGCGCTGCCCTGCACCAGATCCATGACCAGGGCAGCCAGACGGGCAGCCCCCAGCTGTTCCAGATTTTCCGCGTTCAGCGTCTTTTTCGCCATTCTCGCCACGACAGCCTTCGGTCACGATCATCGATGCCGACCCTGCCGCGGGGCTGTGGGGCTGTGGGGCTGTGGGGCTGTGGGGAGGCGCAAGCAATGTGACCTGCCGGTATCAATCTATCTTTGGCGAGGCGGGAAGGCATGCCGAAGAACGCAGGATCTTTCGCTCTTTCAAATGCCCAAAGCCCTATCCTCAGCCCTGCGCAAAGGTCTCCCTTCTGGAAGAAATTCCGAAAAAACGTCAGCATTTTCAGAGTGTCGCGGCGACCCCACAAGAAATTCAGCCCCTGCCCCCTTCCCTTCAGGAAAATTCGCGGTCCACCCTTGGCAATCGGCGGGTGAACAAGGGCGCGGAGTCTACTTGAAGGATGACCAGTGACCCTGGCTCCAATGACCGGCAAGGAGGCCTTGCGCGACATCTGGCGGAACATGTCGACGATCTGATGATGTTCCTGCAGTTGCCTGAAGGAGGTGTGAAAACCGCATTCCCGGACGCCCTCGCCTGCCGGGATCGCTTCATTGAAACCCGTCGGCCCTGTGTGCAGTTGTCGCAACGCTTTCGAAGGCTGCGGAGGGCGATGATGACCGTGTCTTTTGACTTGATACGTCAATTTGCCATGCTTGCCTTCACCTCGGCGATCGAGCTGTTGCGCGTGGCGAACCAGCTTGCAGGGCAGGTTCTGTTCCGCTGGCATGTCTAGAGCGAGGATGACCAGTTCCTCACCTGTTCAAACGGGGTTCCGGTCATGCCGGAGGGGCCCCTTCCGGCGAGGTCACCGGCGGGCTAGGTACTGGTCTGTCGAGGGGGGAAGCCCGAGGCCGCCTGCACGCCGGTCCTGACCGACTGGATCAGGGCGCAATGGCGGCACGGGCGGACAGTGGGCGGTTTGTGCACGGGGGCCTATGCGCTTACGAGGGCTGGCATTCTGGACGGGCGGCGATTTGCCCTACACTGGGAGAACATCCGGAGTTTCTCGGAGCTTTTTCCGCGGTTGAGGCCCGTCTCGCAGGTCTATTGCCTGGATGACAGGATCGTCACCTGTGCTGGTGGCGTGGCCGCGGCGGATTTTTTGCTGAGACTGATCGACGACCATCTCGGCGCGGAGCTTTCGCAGGCCGTCGTGAACATGAGTCTCATGACGCGCAGGCGGGATGCCGAAGACGAGCAGGTCACCTCGCTGACCTCGCGCCTCGGCAGTCGCAATCCCCATCTGCTCAAGGCGGTGCATTTTTTCGAGGCCCTGTCTGGACGAACCGCTCTCAGTCGAAAAATGCGCCTCGCATGTCGGCGTGACGTGGAGACAGATCAAACGGCTGTTTCGCGACAAGCTGGGGGTGACGCCGAACAGATACCTTTCGGGACTGCGACTTTGGCATGGGCGTGCCTTGCTTTCTGAAACAGACATGCGTGTGCTGGATGTTGCCATCGCCTGCGGCTACGGCTCCAGTTCGCATTTTTCCAAGGGTTTCCCTGCGCGCTTCGGGATGTGGCCACATCGGTTTTCGCATTTCCGAAAGTCGGGCAGGACCGAGGCTTGAGGGCCGCGCGTCGCCGCGCGGCCTAGGCTTCTGTCAGGCGTGGCCTGCCGAGCGCTGGGTGATCGCCGCAAGGATGCGTTCCATCGACAGCGTGCCTGCAGGTCGCCCCGTCGCCGCATCCCGGACCGCAAGGCGGGTGGTGCCCGACTGCACCATCAGGCGGCCCGCATCTTCCAGGGTGCAATCGCCGTCGACTGTCACTTCGGGCAGAGGGCCGGTCGTGGCCTCCATCGCCGCATCGACGCGGATCACGCGACCGCGGTTCACCTCGCGAACGAAGCTTTCGATATAGGCGTCGGCCGGACGCAGGACGATGTCCTGGCTGCTTCCCTGCTGAATGATCTCGCCGTCGCGCAAGATCGCGATACTGTCGCCAAGACGCAGGGCTTCGTCCAGATCATGCGTGATGAAGACGATGGTCTTGCGGATCTCCTTTTGCAGGTCAAGCAGGATGGTCTGCATGTCCACGCGGATCAGCGGGTCAAGGGCCGAGAACGCCTCGTCCATCAGAAGGATCGGCGCGTCATTGGCCAAGGCGCGGGCCAGACCCACGCGCTGCTGCATGCCGCCGGAAAGCTGGTTGGGATATTTCTTTTCGAACCCCTTGAGCCCGACGCGTTCCAGCCAGTGCATGGCAGAGGCGATGCGTTTGGCCTGCGGGATGCCCTGCACCTCCAGCCCGTAGCAGGTGTTTTCCAGCACGGTCCGGTTCGGCAGAAGCGCGAATTTCTGGAACACCATCGCCGTCTGGTGCCGCCGGAAATCGCGCAGCGCGTCGGGGGACATGGTCACGACGTTCTGCCCGCCCACCAGCACCTCGCCCGCCGTGGGGTCAATCAGGCGGTTGATGTGGCGGATGAGGGTCGACTTTCCCGACCCCGACAGCCCCATGATCACCTGGATCTGCCCCGCCGGCATCGAGATGTTGATGTCGTTCAGGCCAAGGACGTGGTGGTGCCTTTCGTTCAGTTCCGCTTTGGTCATCCCGTTGCGGACAGCATCCATCAACTGCGCCGCCTGCGGTCCGAAGATCTTGTAAAGATTACGGATCTCGATTCCGATGGGATCAGCCATGGACCACCTCGCTGTGTTTCTGAAGCCGCTTGCCGAAGGACTGGCTGACGCGGTCGAAGATGATGGCGATGCCGACAATGGCGAAGCCGTTGAAGACACCCAGCGTGAAATATTGGTTCGAGATCGCGCGCAGCACGGGCTGGCCAAGGCCCTGAACCCCGATCATCGAGGCGATGACCACCATCGCCAGCGCCATCATGATGGTCTGGTTGATGCCCGCCATGATCGTCGGCAGCGCAAGGGGAAGCTGGACATTCTTCAGTTTCTGCCAGTCCGACGACCCGAAGGCATCTGCGGCCTCCAGCATTTCCTTGTCCACAAGGCGAATGCCGAGATTCGTCAGCCGGATCACCGGCGGCATGGCATAGATCACCACGGCGATCAGGCCCGGCACCTTGCCGATGCCCAAGAGCATGACGACCGGGATCAGATAGACAAAGCTCGGCATGGTCTGCATGACGTCAAGGATCGGGTTCACAACCGCCTGCACGCGGTTCCAGCGCGCCATGGCGATGCCCAGCGGGATGCCGACGGCGATGGAGATGACGGTGCAGACGAAGATCATCGAGATGGTCTTCATCGTGTCTTCCCACATGCCGAAATAGCCGATCAGCAGCATGGTGACGGCGGTGGCAGCCACGACCTTGCGGCTGCGGCTGCCTGCCCAAGCGATGCCCACGATCAGTGCAAAGATGATGATCCAGGGGGTGCCGGTCATGAATCGTTCCGCCTGAACCATGAAAACTCTTAGCGGTTCAAACAGCGTCTCGATGCCGTCGCCATAGGCGCGGGTAAAGCCGCGGAAGGTTTCGTCGATGATCTTCTTGATGTCCCTCAGACGGGTGTCGTCCATCTGCGGGAACTGGGTCAGCCAGTCCATGTGTGTCGGGTCCGATGTAAGCAGGATAAGGGTCCGCGCGGGGCGGAAAGACCGACGGGGCAGCACCGGACAGGTGCCACCCCGTCAGACGATCATGGCGTCAAAGCGCTGCCTTGATCTTTTCAGCAGCCTCCGGCGACACCCAGTCTTTCCACAGTGCTTCGTTTTCGGACAGGAAGTGGCGAGCGCCATCCTCGCCCGTCGCCTGATTGTCGGTCATCCATGCCATGACACCGTTCACGGTGGCGTTTGTCCACGACCGTTTGTTCAGATAGTCCAGCACCGGCGCAGGGGCCGCGTCGGCGAAGGGCTTGGCGATCAGGGTCTGGACGGTGTCCTTGGGCCAGTCGTTCTTCTGCGGCTCAGCGCAGTCGGCGTTGGAGGTGCAGGCTTTCCATTCGTCCATGTTCAAGGCGACGCCGTGGTCCAGCTTGACCATCTCGTATTTGCCAAGCAGCGCTGTCGGGGCCCAGTAATAGCCGACCCAGCCCTCTTTGCGTTCGTAAGCTGAGGCGATGGATCCATCGAGACCCGCGGCAGAGCCGGTGTCGACCAGGGTGAAGCCTGCCGCCTCGGCACCGAAGGCCTTGAAGAGTTGCGAGGTGATAACCGTGCCGCCCCAGCCCTGCGGGCCGTTGTGGACAGCGCCCTGCGTGCTGTCTTCCGGATTGGGGAAGAGTTCGGGGTGCTTCAGCACGTCCTCGATCGTCTTGATTTCAGGATTGGCGTCCACGATGTATTTCGGGATCCACCAGCCCTGCACGGCGCCATCCGAAAGAATCTTCGCGCCGCCGACGATCTTGCCTTCAGCGAGGCCAGCCTGAACGACTTCAGGAACCAGATCAATCCAGCCCTCGGGCGCGATCTGCGGGTCGCCCTTTTCCACCATCGAGGTGATGGTCGGAACGGTGTCACCCTGAATGATTTCGGCGTTGCAGCCATAGCCGTTGTTCAGGATGAACTGGTCAACTGCGGCGGCCAGTTCGGCACTTTGCCAGTTCATGCTGGCGATTGTAAGGTCGCCGCACTCCTGCGCGCTGGCCATGCCAGCGAACGCGGCGATGGCCGTGGATGTGGCGATAATGCCTGACATACGGATCATGGTTTTTCTCCCGAAGTGTATTCATGCAACTGAACGCGGAGCCGTCGAGGCATCGATGACTGCCGTCATGCTGCGCGGGCGAGCAAATGACGGTTGCCAGGAAGAGATTGAGCGTATTGCGACACTCTAGAAACAAGGGCGACAACATGCGGCTTTTGTAATGCTTCGTGTCAGCCCAGAAAGACCTTAAGCCCTCGAAATATTTGTCGTCGTTCCAGAGCCACCTCATCGAACTGGCAGTATCAACAATTCACCAGTCCGCGCGGTGTGAACGGTTTGAGCCCCTCTTCTCGTACGTCCGATTTCCGCCCGTCGCGCACATGCTTTGTCTCAAGCCGCCCGGTCTCGCAAAGCTTCGTAAATCCGACCCGGTCCAAGAAGGGCATCCTTGAGACCGTCTTGCACCGCTTGGGATCCAAGCGCTTGTTTGCTCATCTCGGCGTGCGTTTCGAGGGCTGCCATGATGGCGGCCATCACGGCCTTCGTCAGGGATGACGAGGTGGAGAATTACTCTTTCAGGTTGTTCGCCGCCTGCTGAACAAGCACCTGATTGTCCGGCAGCTTGCCCTTTACCGTCATGGCATGGGAAAGCAGGTCGTTGTCGCTGAGGTCACCGGTTAAGAGATCGTTCAGCTTATTCAGGATCTGGGACAGCGGCGCCTTTTCCTTGTCCTGAGCACCCGCGGAGCCGGCCTCGGTCACCGAAAGCATGCCGCCCGTGCCTGCCGTTGGATCATAGATCGTGCGCACGATGCTGGGTTTCGACAGATCCATACCATCCTCGGCAAAGATCAGATCGACCATCAGCTGGATCACCTCACGCGGGGTAAAGTGTTCGCCCACGGTTTCGTTGGCAAGTTCGGCAAAACGGCGGATCAGTTCCTCGAAGACAAGGCCCATCTGGTGGTTGGAGACCTTGTCAGGATGCAGGTCGATCTGGGTGAATTTCTCGGTGACCTTACAGGGAAGGCCAGCCTTGGACGGGCGATAGATCTGCGTGTCGCATTCGAAGCGTACGAAGATGTCGCGCACCTCGGGCGAGAACCCCTGGATGTAGGCGCGCAGGTTCTGTCCGATATTATCTTGATCTCAGGTCAGTTTCTTCAGGTCCAAAGGCGAGGCGTTGTAGAAGGATTGCCCCGATTTACGCCGCAGGAAGGCGTCCGGCGGCAGGCCCTGCGCCTGTTCTTCCAGCACCGCAGCCTTGGTCGGCGCAAGAACACTGTCGATCCGGCGCAACACGGTGAAGGGAAGGATGACCTTGCCGTAATCCGACTGCCGGTAATCTCCGCGCAGAAGGTCCGCGACGGACCACAGGAAGGCGGACAAGGACTGTTGATTCAAGGCGGTATCTCCAAATTTCCCAGCCCACCATAAAGGTTGGCGGAAAGGGTTCGACTGGGGCCAAGGACAGAAAAGACCGGAGGTTAAAGACCGGTCTGCCGGACAGCACCCCAGAGGGATCATCGGATTACTGCAAGCGATGCCACGATGAATGCCGTCCTGATTTTGGTGACATGACGGATTGTGGTCAAAAGGCGGGTCAGGCTTTGCAGCGGATTGAAACGAAAATTCCCGTCTCCGTGCGCCCACCGCGCAAACGCGGAGGCGGTGCGTCGATGATCTGGGCGCGGAGCAAAGCGCCTTCTCGGAGTTTCAACTGAACAGCTTCCGCCACATCATCAGGCAATATCCCCATTTTCCGGGTCTTCCGGCCGAGGAATTTTGCAACCATTCCGGCACGCATTGGGGCATCAATGACAACGGTTCCGTCTGTTGCTGGGCGCAACTCGACGTCAAGGTGCAGATAGAGCGGAACCCGCTGCCAAGAATGGGGGACTCGCAGCACCGGGACTTTGTTAAAAAGCATAGTGACCGTGCCCGGAGGTTGGCGCTGAAAGACATCAGATACCTCTGTCGCGGCAATCTTGGCGGGAGGGGAAACCCCGGGTCTGAAAATACGCGGCATATTTGCTTGTCTCACTTCCCCACATTCAGGGAAATGCCCCCGGGATCGTCTTCGGGAGTTTCAGATCAAGCCGGTGCGCACAAGATGCCAATGACGCGATGCCTGGGTGCGACAAAGGCGCAGGCGCGTCAAAAGCCAAAAGATATTCGGTAGTTATCCTGTGATTTGCGATCCTTGGCGCCACGTCACGAGGAGCGACAAGCGGCCTCGCCGTCCCACATCGCAAGAACGCCGCGGTGCTTCCCCCCGATCCGTCTCAGGCGGCCTTGGGTTTGCGTTTGGAAAACATCGCCTTCCAACCGGCAACGCTGGCCTCATCCAGATAAAGCAGCCCGGCAACATCCTCGACGCTGAGGCCATCAGCCAACAAAAGCAAGGCGTTGGCCATGCGCGCCTGCACAATCTCCGGCTTTTTGGCGTTCAAGGTCTGGAGAAGGGTTTCACGGTCCGCATCAGAAAGGGTCATGGTCGAAGTCTATCGTTGTTTCAGGGCGGCCTCTTTTGCACTTTGGCCAATGACGCGCAACCAAGATGGAAGCAGGAAACTGATGTTAGTGGCCGCTTGGAATAGACCGCCCGGCTCAGCTTGTGATGGTGATGTCCGCCATCAGCGCCCATGGAACTGTTTAGCCTGATTGCGTAGCGGAGGGTTTGCAGCTCATCTTTACCCCAGTTGGAGTTGAAGATGATGAAGAAACCCGTGACGACGAAGGCGCCTGCC
>JALQYS010000232.1 GCA_023254015.1 Paracoccaceae bacterium | reverse complement strand
AAGGCCAAGGCGCGGGCCGATGTGCCCTACCCCTTTGAAACCGCAGCCGAAATGCTGGAGATGGCGGCCAAGTCCGGCCTGACAATCGCCCAGATGAAGCTGGCCAATGAGCTGAAGTTCCGCTCGAAGGCCGAGATCGACAAGGGCCTTGCCCGGCTGTGGGAGGTGATGAACGCCTGCATGAGCCGCGGCATGGCGACCGAGGGCATCTTGCCCGGCGGGCTGAAAGTGCGCCGCCGCGCCAAAGGGATTTACGAGGCGCTGATGGCCGAACGCGGGCTGAACATGACCGCGCCGCACACGATCAACGACTGGATGAGCCTTTACGCCATGGCGGTGAACGAGGAAAACGCCGCCGGCGGTCAGGTGGTGACCGCCCCCACCAACGGCGCGGCGGGGGTGCTGCCGGCCACGATCCGCTATTGGCTTGACCATGTGCCCGGCGCCTCGGCCGCGCGGGTGGGGGAATTCCTCCTGACCGCCGCCGCGATCGGGGGCTTGTGCAAGCACAACGCCTCGATCTCGGGGGCTGAATGCGGCTGCCAGGCCGAGGTGGGCAGCGCCGCCGCGATGTCGGCCGCGGGCCTTTGTGCCGTGATGGGGGGCACCGCGATGCAGGTGGAGAACGCCGCCGAGATCGCGTTGGAGCATCACCTTGGCATGACCTGCGACCCGGTGAAGGGCCTGGTCCAGGTGCCCTGCATCGAAAGGAACGGCCTCGGCGCGATCAAGGCGGTCTCGGCCGCAAGCCTCGCGTTGCGCGGCGACGGGGTGCATCTGGTCAGCCTTGACGCCTGTATCGAAACCATGCGTCAGACCGGGCACGACATGCATGAGAAATACAAGGAAACCAGCCTTGGTGGCCTTGCGGTGAACGTGCCGAATTGCTGACCTGAAACAGCGGGCCGTCTTGGGGGGCCTCGAGCCCCCACGCGACGGCACTGCCGCGGAGAAGCGCTTGAGGGCGAGGATAGACGCCTGCCCGCGTAGCGGGGGTTTCACACCCCCGCACCCCTGTGGAGTATTTCTGGAAGGGCAAGACCAGATCAGGGGCGCGCCCCGGCGGTCGGCACCACTCAAGATGCTCGGGAAGCGCTTTCCCCGCCACCGGGACGACTTGCCCTTCGCGGTCATCGGGGCTCCCCCCTGTCCCGCAGCGTCAATCTGGCGGCGAAAGGTTAAGAATTTCCTTCGCATTTGCCCTTCTGCAAATACTCCCGCCGGAGGCATCCCGGCCAACTTCCCGCGAAACATCAAGGCGGTGCGCCGCGGCAGCGCGGGCTTGGGGGGCTCGATGCCCCCCAAGCCCGACCCCCGTAACAGGTCGCAATCAGACGGTTTTCTCTGGTCGCGCCGAGTTAGGCAAGGCCATGACACAGGATCGCACCCTTACCGGCATCGGCCTCATGCTTGCATTTTGCGTGCTGGCCCCCCTTCTCGACACGGCCTCGAAGCTGGCCACCGCAACCATTCCGGTCGGCCAGATCACGGCGGCCCGCTTTCTGGTGCAGGGTCTCCTGATGGTGCCGGTGGCGTTGGTGATGGGGCTTGGCTGGCGGGTCACGCGGCGGGAGGCGGGGCTTTTGCTGGCCCGCGCGGTGTTCCTGATCGCCTCGACCTACGGGTTTGTCGCGGGCGTGCAGGTGATGCCCATTGCCGACGCGCTGGCCATTGTCTTTGTCGAGCCGTTCATCCTGCTGCTGCTGGGCCATCTGATCTTTGGCGACCATATCGGGCCGCGGCGGATCATCGCCTCGGCGGTGGGCTTTGTCGGGTGCCTTCTGGTGATCCAGCCCTCGCTCGCGGCCTTTGGCCTTGTGGCGCTGTTCCCGCTGGTCTCGGCCTTTGCCTTTGCCGCCTACATGCTGATCACGCGGGCGATGTCAGCCGGCGTGCATCCGGTGATGCAGCAACTTCACACCTCGATCGCCGGGACGGTGATCTGTCTGCCGGTCCTTGCGATGGCCGATGTCACGCATTGGCCGACGCTTGACCCGGTCATGCCGCAGGGCTGGGCCTGGCTTTGGCTGTTTGGCGTCGGGTTCTGGGCGGCGGCCAGTCATATGTGCATGACGGTGGCGCTGAAATACGCCCCCGCCTCGACATTGGCCCCGATCCACTATCTGGAAATCATCACCGCCGTCCTGCTGGGCTATGTCGTCTTTGGCGATTTCCCCAACGCGATGACCTTTGCCGGCATCGGGGTGATCGTGGCCTCGGGCCTCTACATCATCCACCGCGAGCGGATGACGGCAGCCCAAGCCCGCGCAGTGCTTCCGGCAGATATCTGACCGGCAGGATCGCCAGCATCCTCGGGGCGGCCATCGTCAGGTGCACCGGCCCCGAGACCTCGTTCGAGGTGCCGATCATGGCATCGGGGCCGAAGTCCAGCCCGTCGATCGGCCAGCGCAGGCCGGTGCTGCGGCCGGTCACGCGCCCCATCGGAAACAGCGAAAACCGCGTGCCCGGGGGCAGGTTCAACCGCAGCTCGGCAGGACACAGGAAGGTCACGTCGCGCGGGCCAAGAATCAGGCAGGGCCGGTCGGGGTGGCGCACCAGCCCGTTCAGCACCGCAAGCCCGTGGTCAACGCGCGCGCCGGCAAATCCAAGCCCCAGCACGAAGGGCGCCCGGATCGAGCGAAGCGCCTTGTCGAAATCGGTCGTGTCCTGCTCATTGATCGCAAAGATCCGGTCCGCCAGCTGCGCCCGCGTGGAGGCGTGGATCGAATCCATGTCGCCGATCACCGCTTCGGGCAGCACGCCAAGCTGCAAGGCGCGGTCAGCCCCGCTGTCGGCCGCCACGATCCGCGGAGCAAAGCGGCGGGCGCGGGTCAGTTGGGCGGCTGTGACGGGACCGCCGCCAATCAGCGTGACCCCTACGGGCGAGTCGACAATGGGGGGATTCATGCGGATACTGTTCTTCCAATTGCGGCAATGAGCCTGTTCGGCGGACACAATCAATCCTTCAAATTACCCCGATCTGTCCACGGATTCGAACAGTCTGCGCGGCAAGTTGACAGGAACGAAGTTGTTAGAAGGCAGGCATCCATGACCGGTGCGAGCAAGATCCTAACCGTCTCTTATGGAACCTTTTCCTGCACTCTGGAGGGGTTTGACGATCCCTTCAACACGATGAAGGCGATTGCCGAGTATTTTCGCGATCTGGCTGCAGACGACCGCTATTTCGGCGCCGAACCGCCGACGCCGGACGCCGCCATGCTGCACCGGATTGCCGAGCGTGAGATCCAGCGCCGGGTCGAGGCCAAGATCGCTGACAATGGGGTGATTCTGCGCGCTGGTGACAGCGCCGCACCAATGGTTGTCGAGCCCCAGGCGCAGCCGCGGCCCGCGCTGGCCGAACCGGATGCCGCCACGACCGAAAGCGTGGCCGAGCGGTTGCAGCGCATCCGCGCCCGTCAGTCCGCCCCCGAAGGGCTTGCCCCGGCGCCAGTCGCGCCGCAGGAGGCCGATGACAGCTATATCGAGGATGAACACGCCGAAGCCCCCGTTGCGGCTGACCCTGCCCCGATCACGCTGGCCGCGCCGGTGATTGAGGTCTCCGATCAGATCGAATCGCTTCTGGCCGAACCCGAGAGTGCGCCCTTTGTCGAGCAGCCCGGCGAACAGGACCTGGCGGTTGGGGCCGCACAGGATGAGGTGGGGCAGCCCGCCCTTGACGTCCAGCCTGCCCCGATTGCTGCCGTCGAGGATCGGCCGGTCGGGGCCCCCGAAACGATCCCCGCATCGATCAATGTGATCGAAGCCTTCGATGAGGACGCCCTTCTGTCGCGTCTGGCCGCGCCCTTGGCCGTAGAAGAGGCAACGGGCGAAGACGCCGCCGGGGATGAGGATCTTCCTGCCGCCGACTTCGATGAGGCGGGACTTCTGGCACGGCTGGCCGTTGAAGCGCCGGAGCCGGCCGAGGCGGCTCCCGACGCTTTGTCAGAAGAAGAAGGGGCCGGCGATTGGGATAGTGCCTGGGATGAGGATGAGCTGAACCTTCAGGAGATCGACTTTTCGCAGGCCGAACCGGTCGCGGCCCCGCAAGACGCCGTGGCTGAAGCGCCTGCCATGGCGGCCGATCTGATCGAGAACGCAGATCAGCCGGAGCTGGATGCCCCCATGGCGGCCGAAGCTGTGGCGGCCGAAGCTGTGGCAGCCGAAGTCGTGGCGCCTGCCGCCGCACGGGCGCGGGCGCGGGTGATCCGGATCCGCCGCGCCGCTGTGGCACCGACGCCCCAGCCCGAGACGGTTCAGCCCGAGGCTTCCCAGCCGGCCGAGGCGCCGACGACCGGAAGTGCCGCCACGGCGCTTTCGGACGAGGAGGAAGCAGCACTGCAGGCGGAACTGGCCGCCCTTGAGGCGGAACTGGGCATCCCGACACCGGCTGCACAGCCCGAACCCCTCACCGCCGCGCCCGAGGTTGCCCCCCGCCGTGCGGTCACGACCCCGGCCGAAGATGAGGCCGTGAATCGCCTGATGGCGCAGGCAAATACGGAAATGAGCGGCGAGGCCACCCGTCGTCGGCAATCGGCCATCGCCCATCTGAAAGCGGCCGTGGCGGCAACCGAGGCCGATCGTCAGGCAACCGGACAAACCGCACAGCCGCGCGATTCGCAGCTGGACGCCTATCGCAGCGACCTTGACCGCGTGGTGCGGCCGCGCCGTCCGGTCGCGGACAGCCCGGCACCTGTGGCCACATCCGGCGACGCCGGCCAACGCCCGACACCGCTGGTTCTGGTTTCGGCCCAGCGCATCGACCGGACCGAGACAGCCGCCCCCCGCGTGGTGACGCCCGTGCGGCCGCGCCGTCCGGTCCCGCGCACCGCCGAGGCAACCCCCACCGCCGGACAAACGGTGCAGATGCAAGAGTTCGAGGCCGCAGATCTGGAGGCGGATGAATTCGCCGACGACCTGACAACGGGCAATGTCTTTGCCGATGCCACCAGTTTTCAGGATTTTGCCGATCAGCTGGGCGCGCAAAACCTGCCCGACCTGCTGGAGGCCGCGGCGGTCTATTGTGCCGAGGTGCTGCAACGCCCGGAGTTTTCGCGCCCGCTGGTCATGCGCCAGCTTTCGGCGCTGCCCAGCCAGAGCGACACCGCCCGCGAGGATTTCCTGCGCGGTTTTGGCACGCTCTTGCGTCAGGGCCGCATCACCAAGGTCAAGCGCGGGATGTTCGCCCTGACCGACCGCTCGCCCTATCTGGCCGAGGCGCGCAAGCTGGCAGGATAAGAACCAAAGGCCGGGACTGCCGCCCGGGCCTTAAGACAGGCGGGTCGCCCAAGGGGCTTGACCCGCCTGTTTCATTTCCAGGACCGTGTCATTTCTCGCCGCGGCCGGGCTATTCTGGATCAGGCTGGTCTGGGTCAGGCTGGCCAATGCCCTTGAAAACCGCCTTGAAGGGCAGGATCCAGGCAAACCCCAACACCAGATAGACCGGCACCTCGGCCCAGAGCGGCAGGCGCGGCAGGCGGTTCATCACCGTGACCGCGACCACGACATAGAAGGGCATGCCGACCAGAAGGACCAGCAAGGCCAACCGTTTGCGGGTCTTGTAGTTGAGCGCCATCGCTTCCTCGTCGTGCGGCTTCGCCTTCTCCTCGGGTCCTCCAACGACGAGCGTCGAAGACGACGAGGAGAGGCGGATTCGTTCAATCGGCGAAGGGGTCGGTCACCAGGATGGTGTCATCCCGCTCGGGCGAGGTGGACAAAAGCGCCACCGGACACTGGATCAACTCTTCGATCCGGCGCACATATTTGACCGCCGCGCCCGGCAGATCGGCCCAGGACCGCGCGCCCGCGGTGGTTTCCGACCAGCCTTCCATCTCTTCATAGATGGGCGTGCAGCGGGCCTGCTGATCGGCGGCGGTGGGCAGATAGTCCATCCGCTTGCCGTCCAGCTCATACCCCACGCAGATCTTCAGCGTCTTGAAACCGTCAAGCACGTCCAGCTTGGTCAGCGCGATGCCCGACACCCCCGAGGTCGCACAGGTCTGGCGCACCAGCACCGCATCGAACCAGCCGCAGCGGCGCTTGCGCCCGGTCACGGTGCCGAATTCATGGCCCCGCTCGCCCAGACGCTCGCCATCGGCGTCATGAAGTTCGGCCGGGAACGGGCCTTCGCCGACGCGGGTGGTATAGGCCTTGACGATGCCCAGGACGAAATCGATCGCCGTCGGGCCAAGGCCCACGCCGGTCGCCGCCTGCCCTGCGATCACGTTCGAGGAGGTCACGAAGGGATAGGTGCCGAAATCGATGTCGAGCAAAGACCCTTGCGCGCCTTCGAAGAGGATGCGCTTGCCCGCGCGCCGTGCCTCG
Source organism: Paracoccaceae bacterium (assembly GCA_023254015.1). GTDB lineage: Bacteria > Pseudomonadota > Alphaproteobacteria > Rhodobacterales > Rhodobacteraceae > Tabrizicola_A. The sequence goes on along the minus strand of JALQYS010000232.1, from coordinate 909 downwards.
GTCAGCACTTTCCACACCGGGCCGGCATAGGGCTGGATCTTGGGCGCGATTTCAAGAATCTGCGCCTTGAGCGCGGCGGCATCCACCGGATCAAGGCCAAGGCCCGCGCGCAGCGCGTTGTGATGGGTCAGAAGGCGGCCGATGCGGGTGTCCAGCGTCGCTTCGTCAAAGATGTCGGCCACGCGGATGGCGCGGCGGCCGACCTTATCCTCATAGGCCGGGCCGATGCCGCGGCCGGTGGTGCCGATCTTGGCAACGCCGGTCTGCGCCTCGCGGCCGCGGTCCAGCTCGCCATGGATCGGCAGAATCAGGCTGGCATTTTCAGCCAGGATCAGGTTGTCCGGCGTGATCTCGACGCCCTGACCGCGCAGCTTTTCGATCTCGGTCACAAGATGCCAGGGATCCACCACCACGCCATTGCCAATGACGCTCAGCTTGCCGCCCCGAACGATGCCCGAGGGCAGAAGGCTCAGCTTGTAGACCTTGCCATCGATGACCAGCGTATGGCCGGCGTTGTGGCCGCCCTGAAAGCGCGCGATGACATCGGCACGCTCGCTGAGCCAGTCAACGATCTTTCCCTTCCCCTCGTCCCCCCACTGGGCTCCGACGACGACGACATTGGCCATGGCATATCCTTGCGCTTTGGAAAAACCGTGCGTCCTATAGCGGTCAGGCGCGGCCAGCGAAACAGCAAAATGGCCGCAGGGGGGAAGGATGCTGTTATATGTCACGGTTGGCACCAATGATCTGGCCCGCGCGGTGGGCTTTTATGACGCGGTGATGCCCTGTCTGGGGCTGGAGCGGCGGTTCCGGAACGAGGTGGAAGCCGGCTATGGTGAGCCGGCCCCCGCCCGCATCCGGTTCTGGGTGACGCGCCCCTTTGACGGGCGCCCCGCCACTGTGGGCAAT
>JALQYS010000224.1 GCA_023254015.1 Paracoccaceae bacterium | reverse complement strand
CTCGCGGTCCGACAGGGTGACCAGCAACTCGCCATTGTTGGCCTCGATGTCGGCGACAAGGTTTTCAAGCCCCTTGACCAGGCTTTCGCCGTCGGTGGCCACGGCCTTTTCCAGCGCGTCGGGGTTGGTGGCCAGAAAATTCGTCGGCGCCAGCATGTCGACGATCTGCTTTGTGAAATACTCCACCCGCCGCCGCTCGGCCTCGTCCATGCCCTCCATGTCCGACACGGCATTGTGCACCGCCTCGGCATTGATGAGGTATTGCTGCTTGAGATAGTTGAACGCCGGGTGCGTATCCCACAGCGGGTTGGAAAAGCGCCGATCCTTGGGGCCCGGATCCTCGGGGGCCTGAAGCCCGCCCGAGGCCAGTGCCTTTTGGGCCTCGACATAGTGTTTCAGCGTCTTGCCCCAATAGCCGACCTGATGTTCGATCACGCGCCCGGGATTTTGCAGCATCGCCGCCAGATAGGCCTGCGCGGCCTTCATGTAGATGTCGGGCGACGGGGCGTTCAACGCGGCATCGGCCTGCCTGTGCCGCGACAGCGCAGCCACAAGCCGCTCGGACAACTGTTCCATTTTCGCGAGGTTGGCCTGCATCCGTTCCAGCTTTTGCCTCGCGTCATATTCTTCAGTTGCCATGTTATACTTTCGCCCCTAATCTTGCTGCTATGCAGCATTGCGCCCTTCCCCCTTGGATGCGGTCGCATCGGCCCAGGAGACGCCCGTGAAGTATATGGCCACCTATGACCTTATGGAAAGCATCCGCAACACCAATGAGTGGATGGGGGCGACGGCAAGGGCCATGGCAAGCTATCCGGCCTTTGCCATGACGATGAACCCGATGCTGAACATCATGGCCGCCTGGGGCGACGTGACGGAACGGTCTTTCTCGCGGATGATCACCAAGCCCGACTGGGGCATCCGCTCGATCCCCGGGCCCGAGGGGCAGGATCACCTGGTCGACGTCAAGCCGGTGGTGCAAAAGCCCTTTGGCGATCTGGTGCAGTTCTTTGTGCGCCGCCGCGCGCCCATGGCCCGCAAAATCCTGCTCGTGGCGCCAATGTCGGGCCATTATGCCACCCTTCTGCGGTCGACTGTGGCCAGCCTCCTGCCCGATGCTGATGTTTTCGTGACAGATTGGCACAATGCCCGTGACATTCCGGTGTCGGCCGGCAAGTTCGACGTCGAGGATTACACGCTTTACCTTGTCGAGTTCATGCGCGCGCTTGGCCCGGACACCCATGTCATCGCCGTCTGCCAGCCTGCGCCGCTGACCCTGGCCGCGACCGCCTATCTGGCCGGCGAAGACCCCGAGGCCCAGCCGCGCAGCCTGACGCTGATCGGCGGCCCGATCGACCCAGATGCAGCCGCCACCGACGTCACCGACTTTGGCCGCCGAATCACCATGGGCCAGCTGGAGCAGATCGCGATCCAGCGCGTGGGCTTCAAATACAAGGGCGTGGGCCGTCTGGTCTATCCGGGATTGCTGCAGCTGCAAAGCTTCATGTCGATGAATGCCGAGCGTCACACCAAGGCGTTTTCCGAACAGATCATGCGCGTCGCCCGGGGCGAAGCCTCTGACCATGACGCCCACAACCGGTTCTACGACGAATATCTGGCCGTCATGGACATGACCGCCGAATTCTATCTTTCCACCGTCGAGCGTATCTTCAAGAACCGCGAAATCGCCCGCAACGAATTCCGCGTGGCGGGCAAGAAGGTGGATATCGGCGCGATCACCCGCGTCGCGGTCAAGACGGTCGAGGGCGAGAAGGACGATATCTCCGCCCCCGGCCAGTGCATCGCCGCCCTGAAACTATGCACCGGCCTGCCCGACAGCAAGAAGGCCTGGCATGTCGAGCCCGAAGCCGGGCATTATGGCATCTTTGCCGGGAAAAGCTGGCGCCTCAACATCCGCCCGCTGGTGCTGAATTTCATCGACGCCAATTCCGGCGCCCCTGCAAAGCCAAAGCTGGCTGCGGTAAAAGCCGGGGCGTAACGCCCCGGCGCCGGAATTTGCACAAATTCCGGTCCGATTTCTGCGCCAGAAATCGGCTGCGCCCTAACGCAGCATCATCGGCCCGCGAAGAAAGGCCTCGACGGCCGCTGACACCGCCTCGGGCTGCTCGAGGGGCGCCAGATGGCCCGAGTCCTCGATGATCTGGAACTGTCCATAGGGCATCAGCGTCGCCGTGAACTCTTGCCGGCGCAGCGGCACCAGCGTGTCCTGCCGCCCGGCCAGCACCAGCGCGGGCAGCCGCACCTTGCGCATGGTCTTTTGCTGATCCGGGCGGCGCTGCATGGCGCGCGACTGGCGTAGGAACACGCCCTCACCAAGGCCCAGCGCCATATCGGTGATCAGCGCCATGATCTCGTCGCGCCAGGGGCTGTCGGCCACGGCGGCGCGCGGGATTTCCTGCACCATCGCCTCGACCAGCCGACCGGCCCGCGCCATGACCATCCGCGTCTCGCGTTCGGCCGCCTGTGCGGGCGGCTCGGAGAGGGGATCGGTTGCCAAAAGGACCACCCGCGTCACCCGGTCGGGGATGCGGCGGATGATGTCCAGGGCGACATCGCCGCCCAGGCCATGGCCCATCAGCGCGAATTTCTCGGGCAACCCCGCCATCAGTGCCTCGGACATCTGCTCGACCGTCTCACCCTTGGCGGCAATGCAGACATGGCATGCTCGTTCGGACCCCAGACGCACCATTTGCGGCAGGAACAGCCGGGCATCGGCCATCAGGCCGGGAATGATGACCAGAGGCTCATTCATGCCCCGAAACCTCGGCAATCGCAGCGGTGATCAGATCCAGGCAGGTCGGTGTGGAAAAGCGGTGATCCGCGTCCTTGACCAGCGTCAGCCGGAGATCGGGGCTGTCGGCATGGTCCAAAAGCCGCAAGGCGACGGAAGGCGGCACGTCCACATCCGCCGTTCCCTGCAAGAGCCGCACCGGGAGGGGCAGCGGCAGGGGCGTGCGCAACACCAGATGCTGGGCCCCCTCTTCGATGAACCGCAAGGTGATGATGTTCGGCTCGGGCGAATATTCCGACGGCTCTTCCCGCTGGCCTCTGGCCAGCAGTTCGGCCTGTTCAGCCGGGGAATAGCTGTCCCACATCAGGTCTTGCGTGAAATCGGGGGCGGCGGCCACGCCGACCAGCCCGGCGACCCTTTCGGGCATGGCCCGCGCCACCAAGAGCGCGATCCACCCCCCCATGGACGAGCCCACCAGCACCTGCGGCCCCGACGTCAGCGCCGCAATTGCCGCCATCGCATCCTGCGCCCAATCGCCGATGCTGCCATCCAGAAAGTCGCCCGAGGACTGGCCGTGCCCGGAATAGTCGAACCGCAGAAAGGCCCGGCCCGTCGCCTCGGCCCAGGCTTGCAGATGCACCGCCTTGGTGCCCGTCATGTCGGATTTGTATCCGCCCAGAAACACCACCCCCGGCCCCTTGCCGGCGGTGCGGTGATAGGCGATCCGACGCCCCTGCGGGGTCACAAGAAACTCGGTCATGGCGCTTTCCTTTTGGTTCCGGGGTGTAGCGCCCGGCGCCGGGGCTGTCAGCCCGAAATCCGGCGGCGGGCGGAAGATGGCACGGTTTCGCCACGGCATGATGTCAGTGCGCCCGGGTTTCGCGGTGCTTCCCCTTGACGCCGCGCCTGCCCGGCGTCAAACAGCGCCCCACCATAACCCGCAACCGGGCGTTTCGTAGGCGCCAGACAGACGAGGATCAGGCCATGAGCCATATCTCCCTCACCTTCCCCGACGGCAACAAGCGCGACTATGCGGCGGGGGTGACCCCGGCAGAAGTGGCCGCCTCCATCGCGCCCGGCCTTGCCAAGAAAGCCATCTCGGCCACCGTCAATGGCGCGCATTACGATCTGCAATGGCCGATCACCGAAAACGCCACCATCGCCATCCACACTATGGCCGATGACGCCCAAGCGCTGGAGCTGATCCGCCACGACTGCGCCCATATCATGGCCCGCGCCGTGCAGGACATCTGGCCGGATGTGAAAGTGACCATCGGCCCGGTGCGCGACTATGGCTGGTTTTACGACTTTGACCGCGCCGAGCCCTTCACACCCGAAGACCTTGGCCAGATCGAAGCGCGGATGAAGCAGATCATCAATGCCCGTGACCCGGTGAAAACCGAAGTCTGGGACCGCGCCCGCGCGATCAAGTTCTATGAGGACAAGGGCGAACCCTTCAAGGTGGAGCTCATCAACCGCATTCCGGGCGATGAGCCGATCCGCATGTATTGGCACGGGCCTTGGCAAGACCTGTGCCGGGGTCCGCACCTGCAGCACACCGGCCAGGTGCCCGCCGACGCCTTCAAGCTGACCCATGTCGCCGGGGCCTATTGGCTGGGCGATGCCAGCCGCCCGATGCTGCAGCGCATTTACGGCCTGGCCTTCAAGAACCGCGATG
>JALQYS010000201.1 GCA_023254015.1 Paracoccaceae bacterium | reverse complement strand
GCACATCTCGGGGCGGAACTGCTTTGGCGCGGCAAGGCGGTTTTCCAGCGTCATCACCGCGCTGCCGCCGGTGGTCATGTTGATGACCGCATCGCAGCCCGCCTTGATTGCGGGCAGGAATGCCGCCCAATGGGCCGGATCGGCCGAGGGCCGGCCATTCGACGGGTCGCGCGCGTGCAGATGCAGGATGGTCGCGCCCGCTTTGGCTGCGCCGATGGCTTGGCTGGCAATCTCGTCCGGGGTGATCGGCAGATGGGGGGACATCGACGGCGTGTGGATGGAGCCTGTGATGGCGCAGGAGATGATGATCTTTGACATCACGCCACCCCCTCTGCCTGCAGCACCTGCCGGATCGACCGCGTGCCCTTGTCGACGATTTCGGTCAGCTCGGCATCGGTGCAATTGTAGGGCGGGGCAAAGATCACGATGTCACCGTTCACCCCGTCGACATTGCCGCCGACCGGATAGCAGATGAGCCCGTTCTCCATGGCCTGCGCGCGGATTTTCATGAAGAGCTTACGCTCAGCCGGGAAGGGGGCCTTGGTGTCGCGGTTCGCCACCAGCTCCACCGCGATGAAGTGGCCGCGCCCGCGAATGTCACCCACGGCGTCGACGCCCGCCAGACCCTCGGCCAGCCACTCTTTCAGTCGCGGGCCGTTGGCGGCGACCTTTGCCACCAGCCCCTCGCGTTCGACGATCTTTTGCACGGCCACCCCTGCCGCGCAGGCCGCCGTATGGCCGGTAAAAGTGTGACCGGTGCCAAAAGCCCCGTCCTTTGCGCGGATCGCCTCCCAGACGGCGGTGGTGCAGATGGCCGCGCCGAGGGGCTGATAGCCCCCTGCCAGCCCCTTGGCGATCGACATGATGTCAGGCTCTACCCCGTCATGGGCCAGGGCCCGCCAGGTGCCGCAGCGGCCGGTGCCCGACATCACCTCGTCCGCGATCATCAACACGCCATAGCGGCTGCAGATCTCGCGCACCGCGCGGGCATAGCCCTCGGGCGCGGGCACGCAGCCGCCCGCCGCGCCGACCACGGGTTCAAAGACGAAGGCCGCGATGGTTTCGGGGCCATGGGCCAGAATGGCTGCCTCCAGCTCGGCCGCCGCGGCTGCGCCGGCCGTTTCCGCCGTGGCCCCGGCGATGGGGCGGTAGGCGTTGGCGGGCGACAGTTTGATCGAGGGGATGAAGGCCCCCTCATAGGCCGCCGTGCGTTCGGCAAAGCCCGAAAGCCCCAGCGCGCCCAGGGTGTTGCCGTGCCATGACCGCTCGCGGCTGATGAAGCGGCGGCGGGATTTCTGGCCGATGGCGGTCTGGTATTGCAGCGCGATCTTCAGGCAGCTTTCCACCGCCTCGGAGCCGCCGGTGACAAAGACCATCTCGCGCAGGGTGCCGCCGGCGCGGGCGCGGATAATTTCGGTCAGCTCCTCCAGCGCGTCGGTGGTGAAGTTGTAGCGATAGCCATGGGCGATGGCCTGCAACTGGTCGATGATCGCCTGATTGACCTCTGCATTGGCATGGCCAAGGCAATAGACCGCCGGCCCGCCGGAGCCGTCGATATATTGCTTGCCGCTTGCGTCCCACAGGTAACTGCCCTTGGCGCGCACCACCTTGGGCAGAGCGTTGGTGGCGGAAATGCTGGCGTGGTCAGGGCGGGACATGGCGGCTCCGATCTTGGGTTCGGGTGCAGGGTGCCGCAGGAGGTTGCATAGATCAAATAGATAGTTTTGATCCGATTTATTGACATGGGCTATGTCGCGCCATAGGTGCGGTCGCCCAGTGGCGTCGCGACAAGCGCCGCCTGCAACCGCGTCAGCAACTCGGCTTCGGCCGGGTTCCGGCGCAGGGCGGGGGCATGGCAGAGGTGAACATCCACCTGCGGCAAGCCGCGATAGGGCGGGAGTTGCCACAACCGCCCTTCGGCCAGATCGCGCGCCACCACATGCAGGGGCAAGGGGCCAATGCCGATGCCCGCCTCGATCATCCGCCGCACCTCTTCCAGATGCGCGGACGAGCCCACGACCCGCTCACCCATCCCCAGCCGACGGCGCAAGGCCGTCACCTCGCCCAAGGCGTCGCCCTCGCGGTCGGTCTGGAAGGACACGATCGCCTGACCGGCCAAGCCTTCGGGCGGCAGGGAACGGCTGCCGTAAAGCGGGTGGCGGCGCCCGCAAAACAGCGCGAAACTTTCCCGATAGAGGAGGTCGGCCACCACGCCCGATGGCCGCAGGGGCAGAAGGCAGATGGCCAGGCTGGCGCGCCGTGCCGCGACAAGCGCCAACGCTTCGCGGCTGGTCATCACCTCAAGGCTGAAGCTTGCGCCCGGATGGTCGGTAGAAAACCCGGCCAGAACCCGGTCGAACAGCGGGCAGACCACATGGCTGGCCAAGGCGATGGTGACATGGCCGGTCACCTGCCCCTCGGCCTCGGTGATCCGGTCGGCCAGCCGCAGGATCGCCGCCTCGACCTCGCGCGCCTCGTCCAGCAGGCGCAGGCCCGGGGCCGTCAGCTGAAACCGCCCGCGCGCCCGGTCGATCAGCCGCGCGCCGACCCGGTCCTCGAGCCGTTTCAGCGCGGCCGAGACCGAGGGCTGTTTCAGGCTGAGCCGCTCTGCCGCGCCGGTGACCGAGTTCGCCTCGGCCAGGGCCAGAAAGACCCGCAGCAGGTTCCAGTCCAGATCGCGGGCCAGACGTTCGGGGGCTGATATGCGCGACATGGGCGGTCCGGTCGGGTTGCGGGTGGGCGCAGGATCAGCGCGCGCGGCGGCCCTGTCCAGCCTCATTCCGCCGAGCGCAAAAGCGCGTTGACGGCGGCCCGGGCCTTGTCACGGCTCATCTCTTCGGGGGCGATGCAGAATTCCAGCCAGATCCCGTCCAGCAGCGCAATCAGCGCGGTGGCTAGGGTCCGGTCGCCCGCGTCAGGTGCGGCCCGGCCAAAGTGCTGGGCGGCTGCCCGGGCGATGGTGTCATGGTAGATGCGATAATGCCGCAAATGCGCAGCCCGCAGTGTCGGGTTGACGGCGATCTCTCCCCAAAGCGCCAGCCAGATGTTCAGACCTTCGGGGCGCAATTGCCGGTCACTGAGCAATTCGTCCAAGAGATCGGGCAGGGCGGGCGGAGTCTCTCCCGCCGCCCAGGCCTGCATCAGCGGCGCATAGGCGGCGGCATAGCAGGCGGCCAGAAGCCCGTCCTTGTTGCCAAAGTGGTGGCCAACCAGCCCCCGAGACGCCCCCGAGGCCTTGCAGATGTTGTCAATTGTAAAGGCGGTGATCCCGCCGCGCGCCAGCACCCGCAAGCCCGCCTGCACCAGTTCGGCGGCCCGGTCCTGTGGCGCAAGGCGTTTGTATTTCGGCGCGGTCATGTGGGGGGCTTTCGGAGGGCCTTTTCAGAGGGCCTTGTTGAACGGGGACGGCCGGGTTTTCTGTTGAACGGTCAT
>JALQYS010000174.1 GCA_023254015.1 Paracoccaceae bacterium | reverse complement strand
CGGCTGTTTTCCAAGGCCGCCACGCAGCACGGGGCCGCGTAATGTATCGTTTCACGATTCTGGGCTGCGGGTCTTCGGGGGGCGTGCCACGCCTTGGCGGAGATTGGGGCGATTGTGACCCGACGAACCCGCGCAACCGGCGGCGACGCTGTTCCATGCTGGTGGAACGTGTCGGACCGGCGGGGGTGACGCGGGTGCTGATCGACACCTCGCCCGACATGCGCGACCAGTTGCTGGATGCAGGCGTGGGCACGCTGGATGGTGTCGTCTATACCCATTCCCATGCCGACCATGTGCATGGCATCGACGACCTGCGCCAGATCGTCTTCAACCTGCGCAACCGCCTGCCTGTCTGGGCCGATGCGCCGACGCAGGAGGCGCTGCTGTCGCGCTTTGCCTATGCCTTCGTTCAGCCGGCAGGCAGCCCCTATCCGCCGATCCTGGATCTGCGGTCGATCGATGGGGCCTTCGAGGTGACGGGCGCGGGCGGGCCGATCCGGTTCCAGCCCTTCGAGGTGGATCACGGATCGATGGCGGCCTTGGGCTTTCGCATCGGAGGCCTTGCCTATCTGCCCGATGGGGTGGCCATTCCCGAGGAGGCCTGGACGCATCTTCAGGGCCTTGACTGCTGGATCGTCGATGCGCTGCGGCGCAAACCGCACCCGACGCACGCCCATCTGGCGCTGGCGCTGGAGTGGATCAGCCGTGCCCGGCCGGCGCGTGCGGTCATCACCAACCTGCATCTCGACATGGATTACGCGACGCTCGAGGCAGAACTGCCGCCGCATATCCGTCCTGCCCATGATGGCATGGTGTTGACCTTCGACAATCAGCCATGAGCGCGCTTCTGGACGTCATCCTTCCGGTCTTTCTGGTGATCGGATTCGGATGGGTGGCGACGGCGCGTGGCGTGATGACCGATACCGCGATCGACGGGATCATGCGCTTTGCCCAGAATTTCGCGCTGCCGGTGCTGTTGTTCAAGAACGTGGCGGCACTTGATCTGGGGGCGGCGTTCCAGCCGGGGCTGCTCCTGTCGTTCTATATCGGGGCCTTTGCCTGTTTCGCCTTCGGCTTTGTGGGCGCGCGCTGGGTTTTCGGCCGGCCCTTGACCGATTCCGTCGCCATCGCCTTTGCCTGCACCTTTTCAAACTCGCTGTTGCTGGGCGTGCCGATCACCGAACGGGCCTATGGCGCGGGCGCGCTGGCGGGGAACTTTGCGATCATCTCGATCCATGCGCCGTTGATCTATTCTACCGGCATCATCCTGATGGAATGGGCGCGCTCGCAAGAGGCGGGGGGCAAACACCCGGCCGAGATTGCCGTTCAGGTGCTGCGGGCGGTTGCAACCCAGCCTTTGGTGATCGGGCTGGCCTGCGGCTTTGCGGTGAACCTGTCGAGCGTGGCGCAGCCCGGGTTCCTTGCCGCCGCGGTCGAGATGATCTCGAGGGCCGCGCTGCCGGCGGCGCTGTTCGGACTGGGCGGGGTCTTGTGGCGCTACAAGCCCGAAGGCGACAAGGGCGCAATCGCGCTCGTGGTCTTTTGCAGCCTGATCCTGCATCCGGGCCTTGCCTATGGGCTGGCGCGGCTTGTCTTTGGGCAGGATGCTGCGGGGCTGCGGTCGGTGACCCTGACGGCAGCGATGGCGCCGGGGGTAAATGCCTATATGTTTGCCCATATGTATGGGGTGGGCAAACGGGTGAACGCCAGCGCCGTTCTGGTGGGTACGGCCCTGTCAATCGCAACGACCTGGGGCTGGCTGCATCTCTTGCCGTGAAGGGGGATGGGCGGATCGCCCATCCTACGGGACGTGCAGGATGGGTTTTTCACCCATCCCGGTCAGCGGAAGCCGCGGGCGTGAAAGATGAAACCCAGGAAGTTCAACAGGATCTGCGCCGCAAGGATCTGGGTGGACTGGCTCGGGTCATAATCGGGCGCAACTTCGACAAGGTCGATCCCCACCACCTCGTGGTTGCGGGCGACATGCTGCAGCAGTTCCAGAACCTCGTAATAGAGAAAGCCGCCATGGCTGGGCGTGCCGGTTCCCGGCGCGATGGAGGGGCAGAAGCCGTCGATATCCAGCGTCAGATATACCCGCGCGCCCTTTGGGATGCGCATTGCCACGGCCTCGGCGCCAAGGGCGCGGAACTGGCGGACGGACAGGATATCGTCGCCCATGGCACGGGCGGCATCATAGCCGTCCTTCGCTGTGGACGACACGTTGCGGATGCCAAGCGCGGTGATGCCCTTGACGTAATCCTTCTCGGCCGCGCGCCGCATCGGGCTGCCATGCCCCACCCTCACGCCGTGGCGTTCATCGACGAAATCCAGATGCGCGTCGATCTGCAGGATATGAATGTCGCCCTGCCCCGCGAAAGCCTCGATACAGGGAATGTTGACCGAATGGTCCCCGCCGATCACCACCGGCAGCGCCCCGGCCTGCAAGATTGCCTCAACCCCCTTGCGGATATTGGTGTGGCTTTTGGTGGTGTCGGTATGCACGATATCGGCATCCCCGATATCGACGATGCGCACCGACTGGGGCAGATAGGTGCAATCATCCTCGTGGTCATAGGCCCCGGCATGGCCGAAGCTGAAAAGCGTCGAGGCTTCGCGAACGGCGCGGGGGCCAAAGCGGGCACCTGCCCGGAACTGGGTGCCAAAGTCGAAGGGCGCCCCAAGGATTGCAACATCGGCGTTGATCTTTGACCAATCCTCGACATAGGGCCGTTTGCCGAAGGTCGAGATGCCGACAAACGGCAGGTTCAGGCGGCCGGACTCATAGCTGTTGGCCATGGTCATCTCCTTCCATCAGGTGGGATCTTCAAGAAAAGGCCCACCCCGACGGGGTGGGCCCAAGGAAAGTTTCCTGTGCAACGTCGTGCGACTGCAACAGACGCCTGCCTTAGCGCGGCGTCACGCCCCGCAGACGCTCGGACCGGCGGCGCAGAAGCTCGACCGTGGTCAACAGCAGCACCGAGATGATGACCAGAATGGTCGCCACGGATAGGATGGCCGGCGAAATCGCTTCGCGGATGCCGTTGAACATCTGGCGCGGGATGGTCTGCTGATCGGGACCGGCGATGAACAGCACCGCCACCACCTCGTCAAACGAGGTGACAAAGGCGAAGAGCGCACCCGAGATGATGCCCGGCAGGATCAGCGGCATCACGACCTTGAAGAAGGTGGTGCGCGGGCTGGCCCCCAGCGAGTGGGCGGCACGGATCAGCGACTGGTCAAAGCCCGACAGCGTGGCCGTCACGGTGATGATGACAAAGGGGATCCCCAGAACCGCATGGGCAACGATGACGCCCAGGTGCGAGTTCACCAGACAGCCCTTGTCCGACAGGAGCAGTCCCGGCAGGGCGCCCAGCGCCGAATTCGGATCAACACAGGCCTGCGAGTAGAAAAAGCTCATCCCGACGGCGATGATGATGATCGGCACGATCATCGGGCTGATGAGCAGCGCCATGATCAGACGGCGATAGGGCATCTCGGGCCGCGACAGGCCAAGGGCGGCGATGGTGCCCAGAACCGTCGAAAGGATCGTCGCCCAAAGACCGACCCAGAACGAATTCTTGGCCGCCTGCACCCAGGTCGCGCGGTGCCAGACCTCGGACCACCAGGCGCTGTCCCGCGGAGCGTCGGGATTGCTGAGCCCCAGCGTCAAAAGCGTATCATACCAGCGCAGGGAATATCCCTCGGGGTCGAAGCTGAGCATCTTTTCGGTGAAGGTGAAGTAGGGCTCGGCGTTGAAGGAGAGCGGGATCACCACAAGGATCGGCGCGATCAGGAAGATGAAGATCAACGCGCAGATCACCAGATAGGTGTAATACCAGACCCGTTCCAGCGGCGAGGCATAGG
>JALQYS010000120.1 GCA_023254015.1 Paracoccaceae bacterium | reverse complement strand
TGCGCGCCGGGCTGGCACCTTCGGGCAAAGAGGCCAAACGGCTGATTGCCGAAGGCGGCGCCAAGGTGAACGACGAAACGGTGACCGATGCCGGTCTGCGCTATGGCGCGGCGGATTTGGGCCAACCCCTGAAACTGACAGCGGGCAAGAAACGGCACGCTTTGGTGGTGCTGGGCTAACCCTGCCGGACGGATCGAGACGAGATTGAAAATGGCCGGGGTTTCCCCCGGCCTTTGTCTTATTCTTGCACCGTGACTTTCGTCATCACATCCGGGGTTTCCGGCGGTTCCCCGCGCTGGATGGCATCCACCACATCCATGCCGGAAATCACCTTGCCGACGACCGTATATTGGCCGTTCAGGAAATCGCCCTGATCGAACATGATGAAGAACTGGCTGTTGGCGCTGTCGGGGTCTTGCGCCCGGGCCATGCCGACCACGCCGCGTGCAAAGGCCAGGTCCGAGAACTCGGCCGTGAGGTCCGGCAGGTCTGACCCGCCGGTGCCCGCCATCGACAGATCGCCCCCGGCCTTGCCATTCGACACATCGCCGGTCTGGGCCATGAAGCCATCGATCACGCGGTGGAAGACCACCCCGTCATAGGCACCCGATTTCGCCAGCGCGACCATCTGCGCGACGTGGTTCGGGGCCACATGATCGGCCATGTCGATCACGACGGTGCCATTGGCCTTGCCCGAAACCTCGATCACCAGATTCGGGCCGGGGCCGTCGACGACCTCTTCGGCAAGGGCGGGCGTGGCGGCAAAGGCCAGAAGGATCAGCGACTTACGCAACATCGGCGGCCACCCGGACGGTGATCATGCGATCCGGGTTCGCCGGCGGCTCGCCGCGGGTGATCTTGTCGACATGTTCCATGCCCGAAATCACCCGGCCATAGACGGTGTATTGGCGGTTCAGGAAGTGGTTGTCGGTGAAGTTGATGAAGAACTGGCTGTTGGCGGAATTCGGGTTTTGCGAGCGCGCCGCGCCCAGCGTGCCGCGGTCATGCGGGATGCCCGAAAATTCGGCCGGCAGGTCGGGATATTGCGACCCGCCCGTGCCGGCGCGGCGCAGGTTGAAATCCTTTTCCATGTTGCCGTTCTCGACATCGCCGGTCTGGGCCATGAAGCCTTCGATCACGCGGTGGAAGGCCACGTTGTCATAGGCCTTGTCACGGGCCAGTTGCTTCATCCGCTCGGCGTGCTTGGGGGCGATGTCTTTCAGAAGCTCGATCACCACTTCGCCGTCTTTCAGCGTCATGATGATGGTGTTTTCGGGGTCTTTGATCTCGGCCATTGGGCGCATCTCCATTTTTCCGGGGCGAAACGTAATGGCGCGGGCGCGAAAGGGAAAGGGGTTGTGGTTGACGAAGGCGTTCAATGCGCGGAAAGAGGGGGCAGACAGACAAGGCTGGGCCTCGGAGGGCATCATGGGCTGGAAAACGCTGGATGACGTGGCAATGGCGGGCAAGACGGTGCTGACCCGCGTCGACATCAACGTGCCGATGGAGGGGGGGCGTGTCACCGACACCACCCGGATCGACAAGATCAGGCCGACGGTCGAAGACATCATCGCCCGTGGCGGCAAGGTGGTGCTTCTGGCGCATTTCGACCGGCCGAAGGGCAAGGTCGTGCCCGAGATGAGCCTTGGCCATGTGAAAGAGGCCCTTGCCGCCAGCCTTGGCCGCAAGGTGGTATTTGGCGCCGATTGCGTGGGGGATCCGGCGCGGGCGGCCATTGCGGCGGCGGCACAGGGCGATGTGGTGCTGTTGGAGAACACCCGATTCCATCCCGGCGAGGAAAAGAACGACGCGGGCCTTGCGGCCCAGATGGCGGCTTTGGGCGACATCTATGTGAACGATGCGTTTTCCGCTGCCCACCGGGCCCATGCCTCGACCGAGGGCATTGCCCGGCTGCTGCCCAAGGCGGCCGGCCGTCTGATGGAGGCCGAGCTGAAGGCGCTGGAGGCAGCCCTTGGTGCGCCTGTGCGTCCGGTGGTGGCGGTTGTGGGCGGGGCCAAGGTATCGACCAAGCTGGACCTTCTGGGCAATCTGGTGGGCAAGGTCGACCATCTGGTGATCGGCGGCGGGATGGCCAACACGTTCCTTGTCGCCCAAGGGGTTGAGGTCGGCAAATCCTTGGCCGAGCGTGACATGGCCGAGACCGCGCGCGAGATTCTGGCCAAGGCCAAGGCGGCGGGCTGCACCATCCATCTGCCGCTGGATGTGGTGGTGGCGCGCGAATTCAAGGCGGGCGCGGCGAATGAAACCGTGGCTGCCGGCGCCTGCCCGGCCGATGCGATGATTCTTGATGCGGGTCCGCAGACGGTGGCGGCACTGACCGGCGTGTTTGAAACCTGCAAGACCCTGATCTGGAACGGCCCCCTTGGCGCCTTTGAAATCGAGCCCTTCAACGCCGCGACCAATGCGGCGGCGCGGGTGGCCGCAAGCCTGACGCGGGCGGGCAAGATGGTGTCGGTCGCGGGCGGCGGCGATACGGTGGCCGCGCTCAATCAGGCGGGCGCCGCGGCGGACTTCACCTTCATCTCGACGGCGGGCGGTGCCTTTCTGGAATGGATGGAGGGCAAGGTTCTGCCCGGCGTGGCCGCGCTGAACGGCTGACAGTCTGGGGGTTTTTACCGCCCCCGGTCGCACCTTTCTGCCCCCCCCCGCGCGCCGCCCTGCGGCTGCGGGGGGGAATGCCAAGGGGTTTCAGCGCAGAAGACGGACTGTTTGCGCTAATGGATTTGCCAGGCGCGCGCCAAGGCGTTAATGGCCACGAAAGACTTGAAAACATGGGTGTCGAGATGACCAAAGCACAGCAGACGGAACGTGTGGCAAAGGGCAACGGCTTTATCGCCGCGCTGGACCAGTCGGGCGGATCGACCCCCAAGGCGCTGCGGCTTTATGGCGTGGCCGAAACCGCCTATGCCAACGAAACCGAAATGTTCGACCTGATCCACGCGATGCGTGCCCGGATCATCAAGTCGCCCGCCTTTACCGGTGACAAGGTGGTGGGGGCGATCCTGTTCGAACAGACCATGGACCGCGACATCGACGGCACCCCGACGGCCACCTACCTGTGGCAACAGCGCGGCGTCGTGCCCTTCCTCAAGATCGACAAGGGTCTGGATGCCGAGGTTGACGGCTGCCAGATGATGAAGCCGATGCCCGATCTGGATGCGCTCTTGGACAAGGCCAATGCGGCGGGGATCTTCGGCACCAAAGAGCGTTCGGTGATTTCCGCGGCAAATGCCAAGGGCATTCAGGCGGTTGTGGATCAGCAATTTGCCGTTGGCCGTCAGGTTCTGGCCAAGGGCCTGATGCCGATCATCGAGCCAGAGGTGACGATCTCGATCGCCGACAAGGCCGAGGCCGAGAACCTGTTGCGCGATGCCCTGCTCAAGGCGCTGGACGGGATGGGCGACCAGAAGGTGATGCTGAAGCTGACCCTGCCGACCGTGCCGAACCTTTATGCCCCGCTGGTCGATCACCCGAATGTGCTGAAGGTGGTGGCGCTGTCGGGCGGCTATAGCCGCGACGAGGCCAATGCCATCCTGGCAAAGAACCGCGGCATCATCGCCTCGTTCAGCCGGGCGCTGACCGAGGGCCTGAGCGCCCAGCAATCGGATGCCGAGTTCGACGCGGCCCTTGGCAAGGCGATCGACAGCATCCACGCCGCCTCGATCGCGGGCTGAAAAAACTTTGGGAATCCCCCCGGTTGGGGGATTCCCATGCGCCTCGCGCTGTGGCATAGTCTGCCTTGTGACCTCCCCCGGTCAATGAGGGGCGGCGCAGAGGCAGAGCATGACGAACACCCCATCCCGCCTGACGATTGGTGGCATCCTGTATATGGTGCTGGCCCTTACACTTGGGGGCTATTTCACCTTTGCGGCCATTCAGGGCGATTATGGGGTGTTCCGTCGCGTTCAGATCAACGCCGAGGCCGAGGCGCTGCGCGCCGAGCGGGATCGGCTGTCGGCCGAATTGGCCGCGATGAGCAATCTGACACATCGGCTTTCGGACAGCTATCTGGACCTTGATCTGCTGGATCAGCAGGCCCGCGACGTGCTGGGCTATATGCGTGCCGACGAGATCGTGATCCGCTAGAATTTGCTTGCTGGCAGCGCGCCGGCCTGTGGTTTTCCACCCTGAGCCCCGCTGCATCCCGTGGGGGGCGGAATTTGTCACAAATTCCGCAGCCGATTTCCGCGCGGAAATCGCGACCCCGCCCCCAGGGACGGGACAGATTTGCGCCGAATGCATGGCAGGACTGTCAGGCAGATTTTCCGTTTTGCGTTATTTCCCCGATGTTGTATGAATGGTTTAACGTTAAACCATTCCACAAGTGTCGGGAGGACGCGCCGTGGCCGCCAGAAAAGCGCCGGAAAAATCCAACGTCTCCAAGGACGAGCTTCTGAAATACTACCGCGAAATGCTGCTGATCCGGCGATTCGAGGAAAAGGCGGGCCAGCTTTACGGCATGGGCCTGATAGGCGGCTTTTGCCACCTTTACATCGGCCAGGAGGCGGTTGTGGTCGGGCTTGAGGCCTGCACCAAGCCGGGCGACAAGCGCCTGACCAGCTATCGCGACCACGGCCATATGCTGGCTTGCGGCATGTCGGCCAATGGGGTGATGGCGGAACTGACGGGCCGCGAGGGCGGCTATTCGAAGGGCAAGGGCGGGAGCATGCACATGTTCTCGAAGGAAAAGCACTTCTATGGCGGCCACGGGATCGTGGGCGCACAGGTGCCCTTGGGCGCCGGGCTGGCGATGTCGGACTGGTACAAGGGCAATGACAATGTGACCTTCACTTATTTCGGCGACGGTGCGGCCAACCAGGGCCAGGTCTACGAAAGCTTCAACATGGCGCAGCTGTGGAAGCTTCCGGCCATCTACATCATCGAGAACAACCAGTACGCCTTGGGCACCTCGATCGAGCGTTCCTCG
>JALQYS010000562.1 GCA_023254015.1 Paracoccaceae bacterium | reverse complement strand
ATGAAGATGAAACTCACCGCCCTCGCCGCCATGACATGCGCTTTCAGCCTGGCCCAGGCCCAGGAAGTGGTCAGGATCGGTCATGTCGGGCCGGTCAGCGGTCAGAGCGCCCACCTCGGCAAGGACAACGAGAACGGTGCGCGACTGGCAATCGAGGAGCTCAACGCCAAGGGCGTCAAGATCGGCGGCCTTCCAGCCGGCCTTCTCCAGCGCCTTGCGGCTGGCGTGGATCGGTCCGACGCCCATGATCGACGGATCCAGCCCGGCCGTGGCGTAAGAGGCGATTCGCGCCAGAACCTTCAGCCCGCGCTTTTCGGCCTCTTTGTCGGTCATCAGCATGACCGCGGCCGCGCCGTCATTGATGCCGCTGGCATTGCCTGCCGTCACGCTGCCGTCCTTGGTGAAGGCGGGGCGCAGTTTCTGCATGCTTTCCAGCGTGGCGCCGTGGCGGATGTATTCGTCCGAATCAACCACCACATCGCCCTTGCGGGTCTTGACGGTGAAGGCAATGATTTCGTCCTTGAACTTGCCGGCCTTCTGTGCCGCTTCGGCCTTGTTCTGGCTGGCCAGCGCGAATTCGTCCTGCATCTCGCGGCTGATCTGCCACTGGTTGGCGACGTTTTCGGCGGTGATCCCCATGTGATAGCCGTTGAAGGCATCCCACAGGCCATCCTTGATCATCGAATCGATGAAGCTCATGTCGCCCATCTTCTGCCCGGCGCGCAGATGCGCGACGTGGGGGGCAAGCGACATGTTTTCCTGACCGCCCGCGATGACGATGCGGGCATCGCCCAGCGTCACATGCTGCGCGCCCAAGGCAACCGCCCGCAGGCCCGAGCCGCAGACCTGATTGATGCCCCAGGCGCTGGCCTCTTTCGCAAGCCCGGCGCGGATGGCGGCCTGACGGGCGGGGTTCTGGCCCTGACCGGCGGTCAGCACCTGACCAAGGATCACCTCTTCGACTTCGGCCTTGTCGATGCCGGCGCGCGCAACTACACCCTCGATCACGGCGGCGCCCAGGTCATGCGCCGGGGTGTTGGCGAAAGAGCCGTTGAAACTGCCGACGGCGGTCCGGCCCGCTGCGACGATCACCACATTGGTCATGAAATCCCCTCCTCAAGGCTGGCGGCGGAAATGCCGCTTTGCAGCAATGGCTAGGCAATGGGGCGCATAAAAGCAAGCGTCGAGACAGGGGCAAGGCCCTCAGGCGCGTTTTTGCCGCGCCGTGGCATCGGCGAAGGCGGGCCGCAGGCTGGCGGCGCCAAACAGATAACCCTGCAGGCAATCGACCCCCAGGTTCATCAGAAACCGGGCCTCTTCGGGGGTTTCGACCGCCTCGGCCACGGTGAACATCTGAAAATGCCGGCCGATCGACAGAAGCGCCGCCGTCAGGGCGGCATTGTCGGGGTCGCGGTGGATGTTCCGGATGAACTGGCCATCGATCTTCAGGATGTCAAAGAAGAAGTCCTTGAAGTAGCGGATCGCGGTATAGCCCGCGCCGAAATCATCCAGCGCGAAGGCGACGCCCTCGGCCTGCAGCTCTTCCATGAAGGCGATGACCAGCTCGGGCACCAGCATGGCCGAGCTTTCGGTAATCTCCAGAATCAACCTTTCCCCAACCGTTGGCCCCGCAGCCAGCCCCTTGCGGAAGGCCCGCATCCAGCGCGGATAGCCGATGGAGCGCGCCGACATGTTGATCGAAAGGCGCACATCCGGGTGCCGGGCCAGCGCCCCAAGCCCCAGTTCCAGCGCGATGCAGTCGATTTCGCGGCCGATTTCGGTATCCTCCACCGCGCCGATGAAATCGCGCGCCGGGATCATCCGCCCGTTCTGATCCAGCACCCGAATCAGCCCTTCGTGAAAGGCCACGCGCTCAGGGTCGCGCGCCAGCACCACCGGTTGATAAGCCAGCCGCATGCGACGCAGATCGATCGCTTCGCGCACCATGTCCATGGTTTCGCGATCCTGCTGCGAAATCATGACGCCCAGCGGGCTTGCGACCCCGGCGCTGGCGTCTATCTTCGGCTTCCGATGCTCGGCCTGCATGACACAATCCCCCGTATCCCGCGCCACACTGTCGCCATCCGGGTAAAGGTCCGGTAAAACTTGGCTCTTGTCTCAAATGCCCCTGATTTCGGAACCCCCATGACCCAGCGTTGCCCGTGGTGCGGCACCGACCCGCTCTATGTCGCCTATCATGATACCGAATGGGGCGTGCCCGAACGGGACCCTCGCGCCCTGTGGGAGTGCCTTATGCTGGAGGCGTTTCAGGCGGGTCTGTCGTGGATCACCATCCTGCGGCGGCGCGAAACCTTTCGTGCGGCGTTTTGCGGTTTTGACCCGGCACGGATCGCAAGCTGGGGGGAGCCGGAGGTGGCGCGGCTCTTGGCCGATCCGGGTATCATTCGCCACCGCGGCAAGATCGAGGCCACGATCCGTGGCGCGCAGGCCTGGTTGCGGATCGAGGCGCGCGAGGGATTTTCACACTTCATCTGGAAGCATGTGGATCACGCGCCCCTCGTGAACCACCTGCCCGACATGGGCGCGGCACCGACCCAGACCGCGCAATCGCAGGCGCTGGCCAAGTCTTTGAAGGCAGAGGGTTTCACCTTTTGCGGGCCGACGATCACCTATGCTTTCATGCAGGCGGTGGGCATGGTGAACGACCATCTGGCGACCTGTTTCCGACACCCGTCGCAGCAATGAAAAAAGCCCCGCAAAGCGGGGCTTTTCGCTGATTTTCGTCGAAAATCAGGCCAGCGCGGCCTTGGCTTGCGCGGCGATGGCGTTGAACGCCTCGGGCTCGTGCACGGCCAGATCGGCCAGAACCTTGCGGTCCACCACGATGCCGGCCTTGTTCATGCCGTCGATCAGGCGCGAATAGGTCATTTCCAGATCGAACAGACGCACGGCGGCGTTGATACGCTGGATCCACAGGGCGCGGAACTGACGCTTGCGGGCCTTGCGGTCGCGGGTCGCGTACTGGTTGGCCTTGTCGACGGCCTGGGTCGCGGTGCGGAAGTTGGTGGAGCGGGCGGCGTAGTAGCCCGACGCGGCCTTGATGACCTTGCGGTGACGGGCGTGGGTAACCTTGCCGGATTTGACGCGGGACATGTTCTGGCCTCCTTAGCGGTTATACGGCATGTATTTCTTGACGATCTTCTCGTCGGCATCGCACAGGACCATGGTCCCGGACGCGTCGCGGATGAATTTCGTCGTGCGCTTGATCAGTTTCTCGATGTCGACCAGATAGCCGACTTCGTGCGCGCTGACCAGCGAGATGGCGTTGCCCATCTTGCCGGCGCGACCGGTGCGGCCGATGCGGTGCACGTAGTCTTCCGGCGTGTGCGGCAGTTCGTAGTTGATGACGTAGGGAAGGTCATCGACATCCAGTCCGCGGGCGGCGACGTCGGTGGCGATCAGGGCGTCGGTCTGGCCACC
>JALQYS010000012.1 GCA_023254015.1 Paracoccaceae bacterium | reverse complement strand
GTTAATGTTCTATTAGCTCTATCATTTCTGAAATAAAATTCTTAAATTATGTTGAACTCTTTTCAATAAGTTTGAAAAAGTCACCTACCTACTTGATGTTAATTTATAATTCAGAGTATACATTGAATTATTGATTTTCATGCCCGTTTCCGCAGTTTCTCGGCCTTGGCCAGCAGCATTTTCCGCTTCAAGGGCGAGAGGTGATCGAAATACATCTTGCCCGCCAGATGGTCGATCTGATGCTGCACCGAGGTGGCCCAGAGATTGACGAAATCGCGGTCCTCCATCTCGCCAGCAGCGTTCAAAAACCGCACGGTGACGGCGCGCGGCCGCGAAATGACAGCGGAAACGCCGGGCAGGTTCGGGCTGGCCTCTTCATGCTCGCGCGGCTGGATCGAGGCGTGCAGCACCTGCGGATTGGCCATCAGGATCGCCTGTCCGCGGGCTTCGGAACAATCCACGACAGCCAGACGCAGCGGAATGCCGATCTGCACGGCGGCAAGGCCATAGCCCGGCATCGCCTCCATCGTGTCAACCATGTCGGCCCAAATCGCGCGCACCTCGTCGGTGATCGCAGGCACGTCAGCGGCGGGGGTTTTCAGGCAGGCGTTGGGCCAGGGAAGGCAGCGACGAACAGCCATCACGCCATCCGCGCGCGTTCACGCTTCAGCTTTTCCATCTTGCGAGTGATCATCTGGCGCTTCAGCGGGCCGAGGTAATCGATGAACAGCTTGCCATCGAGGTGATCGATTTCATGCTGCACGCAGGTCGCCCAAAGGCCCGTGAACGTGCGCTCTTGAATGGCCCCCTCAAGGTCCATCCATTCAACCGTGACCGAGGCCGGCCGCTTCACCTCGGCATATTGGTCGGGGATCGACAGGCAGCCCTCTTCATAGACGTTCACATCCTCGGACGACCAGATCACGCGGGGATTCAACAAGATCACCGGCTCGGGCGGGCCGTCCTTGATGCAATCCATCACGATCACCCGTTGCAGCACACCGACCTGCGGCGCGGCAAGGCCCACGCCGGGCGCGTCATACATGGTTTCCAGCATGTCCAAAGCCAGCGCGCGCAGCTCGGGCGTGACCTCTGTCACGGGCTCGCACGGCTTTTTCAGACGCGGATCGGGGTGGATCAGGATGGGGCGGATCATGTTTTCGGATTTACGGCGTGGGGGCGAATGGTGCAAGTAGGGAAGGCAGTTTTCAGCAGGCAGGCCATGACCGACTTTGACACCGCGATCAACCGTTTAGGCACCCATTCCGTGAAATGGGATTCGATGGAAGGCATTTTTGGCGTGCCGGCGAAGGACGGCATCGCCATGTGGGTGGCGGATATGGATTTCCGTCCACCCGCCTGCATCCAGCGCGCGCTGGAGGGGATGCTGTCGCATGGCGTCTATGGCTATTACGGCGAGGAGGGCGAGTATCTGGACGCCATCCGCTGGTGGATGAAAACCCGCCATGGCTGGGAGGTGGAGCGCAACCACATCTTCACCACACATGGCCTGGTGAACGGCACGGCAATGTGTGTCGATGCCTTCACCCAGCCGGGCGATCATGTGGTGCTGACAACGCCGGTGTACCATGCCTTTGCCCGCGTCATCAAAGCGGCCGGGCGCGAGGTCACCGAGTGCCCGCTGGCCATTGTGAACGGGCGCTATGAGATGGATTTCGCCCGCTGGGATGCAATGCTGACCGGGCGCGAGACCATGATGATCCTGTGTTCGCCGCATAATCCGGGCGGGCGGGTCTGGACGACCGAGGAATTGCGCGGCGTGGCCGACTTTTGCAAGCGCCACAACCTGTTGCTGGTGTCGGATGAGATTCACCACGATCTGGTGATGCCGGGGCAAAAGCACACCGTGATGGCCAATGCCGCGCCCGATCTTGCCGACCGTCTGGTGATGATGACGGCCACGACCAAGACCTTCAACATCGCAGGCGCCCATTCAGGAAATGTCATCATCGCCGATGAGGCGCTGCGCAAACGGTTTGCCGATCGCATGGGCGCGATGGGCGTCTCGCCGAACTCGTTCGGGCTGTTCATGGCAACGGCAGCCTACTCGCCCGAGGGTGCAGCCTGGGTCGATGAGCTGGTGGCCTATCTGGACGGCAATGCCAAGCTGTTCGATGCGGGCGTGAATGCGATTCCAGGCCTGCGGTCGATGCCGCTGGAGGCGACCTATCTTGCCTGGGTCGACTTTGCGGGAACGGGGATGACGAAGGCCGAATTCACGGCACGGGTGGAAAAGGCCGCGCGGATTGCGGCCAATCATGGCGACAGCTTTGGTCTGGGTGGCGAAAGCTTCCTGCGCTTCAATCTGGCCACGCCGCGGGCGGTGGTGGCCGAGGCGGTGGAGCGGCTGCAAAAGGCCTTTGCCGACCTGCAATAAGGCAGGGTCGCCGGGTCAGGCCTTGGGCAGATAACCCACAGGGGCGTGCTCATCGCGCCAGTAGTCCAGGGGCGCAGTATCGCGAACAGCGGTATTGCGCTTGAACTCGTAAACCAACTGGCCATGCTCTTCCGACGAGGCAACGATCAGACACTGAAAGATGTGGCGGCCGCCTTCGTAGACATCAACCAGACCGCGCAGCTTGGGCGTTGTGGCCGCGTCCAGCGCAAAGCCATCCTGCCAAAAGCGCAGCACGGGAAAGACCGCCTCGCCCACCTGCACCCGCAGGCGTGATTTCCGCGTGGCCTCACGGGTGCGGGCCATGGCCAGCCCCTCGGCAATCTCTTTGGGCAGGAATTCCAGCATCTTCATCTCCCTCGTGAGGAAAGACTATTTCCGGCACATCTTTCAGCAATGTGACAATCGGCGGAATTTTGCCAAATGACCCCACCTGTTGCCAAAGAGTCGCGCCTCGGCGGCCTGCAGGGGGCGGTTGCCTCTGGCCCAAGATGCGATAAGGCTGGGGCAGCCACCGATGGAGCGCCCATGTCTGCCACCCTGCTCGTGCCCGCGATGATTCTCGATGCCGTGTTTGGCGAGCCCAAGGCGATCTGGGATCGCTATCCCCATCCCGCAGTGCTGATGGGCAGGCTGATCGGCTGGTGCGACCGGCGGTTCAACACCGGCGAGAACAAGCGGCTGAAGGGCGTCGTGGTGATGGCAGTTCTGGCCATGGGCGCTGTCGCGCTGGGACGGTTCATCCACCATCTGCCGGATTTCGGAATTGTCGAAATCGTGCTGGCCGCCATCCTTTTGGCTCAGAAATCCCTGGTCAGCCATGTGGCGGCCGTGGCGCGCGGGCTGCGGATGTCTTTGAAAGACGGGCAGCGGGCGGTGGCGATGATCGTGGGCCGCGATACCGAGGTGCTGGACCGGTCGGGCGTGGCGCGATCGGCCATCGAAAGCGCGGCCGAGAACCTGTCGGACGGGGTGATCGCACCCGCCTTCTGGTTTCTGGTGGCAGGTCTGCCTGGGTTGATGCTGTACAAGATCACCAACACCGCTGACAGCATGATCGGCCACATGACCCCGCGCCATCGCGAATTCGGCTGGGCGGCGGCCCGGTTCGATGACTTGCTGAACCTGATCCCGGCGCGACTGTCGGCAGTCCTTGTGGCGCTGACCAATGGCTGGACCGACCCGGGGCCCATCCTGCGCGACGCGCCGCTGCACCGCAGCCCGAATGCCGGCTGGCCCGAGGCGGCGGTGGCCTGCGTTCAAGGCATCGCTCTGGCCGGTCCGCGCAGCTATCACGGCCAGATGACCGACTACCCCTGGGTCTATCCCGAAGGTCGGCGCGAGCTGGGGCCGGATGACATTGATCAGACCATCCGCACGCTGTGGCGGGCCTGGGGCGCGATGCTGGGGCTGGCGGTGGTGGTGGCCCTGCTGTTCTGAACCGGCGGCCAGTCTGCCCGGCCGCTCTGGCCCCGATCAGGCCACCAGCGCCTCGGCCCGCTTCAGATCCACGCTGACCAACTGGCTGACGCCCTGTTCCTGCATGGTCACGCCAAAGAGACGGTCCATCCGCGCCATGGTGACGGCGTGGTGGGTGATGACCAGAAACCGCGTTTCGGTGCGGCGGGTCATCTCATCCATCATATCGCAAAAACGGGTCACGTTCGCGTCGTCCAAGGGCGCGTCCACCTCATCGAGCACACAGATCGGCGCGGGGTTGGCAAGGAATACGCCAAAGATCAGCGCCAGCGCCGTAAGGGTCTGCTCGCCGCCTGACAGAAGTGACAGGGTAGACAGGCGCTTGCCCGGCGGCTGGGCCATGATCTCCAGCCCCGCCTCCAGCGGGTCGTCGGATTCCACCAGCACCAGCCGCGCCTCGCCCCCGCCGAAAAGGTGGGTGAAAAGCTGACCGAAATTGCCATTCACCTGTTCAAAGGCGGTCAAGAGCCGCTCGCGGCCCTCGCGGTTCAGCCCGGCAATCCCGGCGCGCAGTTTCTTGATCGCCTCTTCCAGATCCAGCTTTTCGGTGACCAGCGCCTGATATTCGCTGTCGACCGCCTTGGCATCTTCTTCGGCCCGCAGGTTCACCGCGCCCAAGGCCTCGCGCTGGCGCTTCAGGCGCTGCACGTCGTTTTCCAGCGCCTCGGAATCGGGCATGCGGTCGGGATCGACCTTGAGCGTGTCCAAAAGCTGGGCCGGGGTGGCGCCGGCCTCTTCGGCGATGCGTTCGGTCG
>JALQYS010000591.1 GCA_023254015.1 Paracoccaceae bacterium | reverse complement strand
GCCACCGATTTCGGGGTGAACCTTCTGTCGCCGATTCTGGGGGATTTCCTGCTGGAATACCCCGACATCACCGTGAACATGGTGCTGAACAACCGCTATGTCGAACTCATCAGCGAAGGGTTTGATCTGGCCATTCGGGTGGGCGATCTGGAAGATTCCAGCCTGCGCGCCCGCAAGCTGACCGAGACCACCAAGCGGATGATCGCCTCGCCGTCCTATTTCCAGAAATACGGCCGGCCGATGAAGATCGACGATCTGAACGATCACAAGCTGTTGCACTACTCCAATCAGGCCAATGGCAACGTGTGGAAACTGACCGCGCCCTCGGGCGAAAAGCGTCAGGTCCGCACGGCGGGCTGGCTGACGGTGAACGACGGCCAGTCGCTGCTGAATGCCGCGGTTTCCGGCCTTGGCATCGCCTATCTGCCCTCGTTCCTTTATGCCGATGCGATGAGAGAGGGGCTGGTGGAAGAGGCCATTCCGGGCCTGCCGGTGGAAACCCTTGGGATCTATGCCGTCTATCCGCCGGGCCGGTTCACGCAGCCCAAGGTGCGCGCCTTCATCGATTTCCTGGCCCGCCGCTATATGGACAAGGGCCCCGACCTTTGGTGATCCGCCCGATCAGGTGGGGGCCTGGTCTTCACGGAGCAAGCAGTGCGGTCGAGGTCACCATGACCTCGACCCTTCTGTTTTTCTGGCGCCCCTCTTCGGTCAGGTTGGAAACCCGCGGCGAGAGATAGCCAACTCCTTCGGCCACAACCTGATCTGCTCGAACATTCTTTGAACTCAACAAGACTTGCCGAACGCTTTCAGCGCGAAGTCGTGACAGATTGATATTTTCTTTCAACCCACCCGATGCATCGGTATGCCCGACCAGCACGATCTTTCGGGCCGGATCCGCCGTCAGCCACGCCGCGAGCTGCGAGAGCGAGGCATAGTCTCCCTCGGCAAGCACAGAAGAGCCCGAAGAAAACACCAGATCCTCCAGAACCTCGGCCTCACCGGCCTCGATCCGCGCGATCAGCCCGGATGCCGGAGGGGACGCAGGCTCTGCAACGGCCAGGGGCAACGGGGCCGGCTTCGGGGCCGCCATGGCGGTTTCAGTCCCCACCTCGGTGATCTGAACAAAGGCCGTCTCCCCGGCCCGGCTGACCATCACCGCCACATGCCGGCCCGCCTTGCGCGCCAGAAGATAGCGGAAATCGCCAAGGCTCACATGCATGTCCGGCTCGGGCAGGACGTCCATCCCATAGCGAAAGTCAAAGCCGCCACAGGCATCGGTTTCACAGTCAAAGAGGGTCTCATGCCCCGCCGCCTCAAGCTGGGTGCGCAGACCGCGCATCAGCTCCAGCGTCGACGCCCCGTCAAGCGGCAGGCGGAAGGCCCGCAGGGCAACGCTCCCTTCCAGCACAATGCTCGGCAACGCGCCGTCGGCAAAGGGGCCGGTCGGCAGCCGCTGGGTCGCGGCGCTTTCGCTGCGGCTGGCCGTCACTTCGGCAGGGGCGGGGAAAACCAGATCCAGCGCCTCGACGCGCGAAGTTGCTCCAAGCAGGATAGAGGCCACAACCGCCCAGACCCAAGCCGTGTTACCCTGCCTGCCCATCCGCTGTCTTGGTTCCCACCTGCCTGCGCCGATAGTGATAGGCCCCGATTTCCTGCATTCCCATCCGGGCATAAAGCGCCCGAGCTGCAACGTTGGACGTCGTGACCACCAAGGAAAGCGTATCAGCGCCTTCGGCCTTCGCCCAGCCCGCCGCCGCCCGCAGCACATTCTGCGCGGAACCCTGCCGACGCAAACCTGGCACAACCTCCAGCGCATGCAGCATGGCATGCCGTCCATGGCAGGCCACAAAAGCTGCGGCCGATGGGCGGTCACTGCTGCGACCAAGGATGACAGTCTTTGGCCCGCGCACCCGCTCCATCACCGCAAGACGGGCCGCGCCGATCCCGGCATCCTGCCACAGCTGCCGGACAATCTGCATCGGCGGCCAGTGCGGAAAGGTGGTCATGTAGGCCGGCCCCTCGCCGACAAGGGCATCAACCGGGGCGGCATAGGCCTGAACCGGATCGACCACCTCATAACCCCGCGCCGCCAGCGCCGCATCCAGCGACTCATCCCCCGCCCGGATCAGGAACAGGGGGGCTGACATCGCCGTTTCGGCGCGATCAAGATCGGCCTCGGACCAGGGG
Source organism: Paracoccaceae bacterium (assembly GCA_023254015.1). Lineage (GTDB taxonomy): Bacteria > Pseudomonadota > Alphaproteobacteria > Rhodobacterales > Rhodobacteraceae > Tabrizicola_A. Next base: position 3,210 of record JALQYS010000591.1, on the reverse strand, counting down.
CCTTCGACGGTTGCGGCCGAAACCCGCTTTCCCCCGCCCTGCCCATCGCGCAGCACAAACGGCCCGCAGCGGGTGCAGCTGGCAGAAGGCCATGTGGCCTCCATCACCTCGGCAAGGGTCTTTTGATCCATGGTCATCCGAACAACCCGCACAGCCGCGTCATCGCCATATCCAGCCGCGCCGCATCAGTGCCCCGGATCACCAGATTGGTGCCATAGGCCCCGTTCAGGGTAAAGGGATAGCTGCCCATCTGCAAATCGGGGAATTCGGCGGCCAGGGCCCCGAACTCGGCCGCAATCTCGCCCTCGCCGCGCATCACGCGCAAATTCTGGCTCAAGAGCGGCGGCCCCCCGGTCAGCTTGGGCAGAACGCTGGCGACCATGGCCTGAAAGATCGTCGGCACCCCGGCCATGACATGGACATTGCCCAAGGCAAACCCCGGCGCGATGGAAACCGGATTGTCGATCAGCGTGGCCCCTTCGGGGATACGGGCCATGCGCTGACGCGCCTCGTTGAAGGGCAGGCCCTGCCGATCATAATGCGCCTGCAAAAGCGCCACGGCATCGGCGCGCGGACCGATCGGCACGCCAAAGGCGGCGGCAATCGCATCGGCCGTGATGTCATCATGGGTCGGACCGATGCCGCCGCTGGTAAACACCGTGTCATGGGCCGCCCGCAGCGCGTTCACCGCCGCGACGATGGCCGCGTGGTCGTCGGCCACCACCCGCACCTCGGCCAGCCGGATGCCGATCCGGGTCAATTCGCCGGCCAGATAATGCATGTTGCTGTCGCGCGTACGCCCCGACAGGATTTCATCGCCGATCACCAGCATCGCGGCGGTTGGGTTCGTCATGGCAGACCTCCGTCTTTCCCCTTGGGTATAGCCCTGCCGGGGCGGCAGGCAAACCCCTCTGGCAAAGCTTTGGCGCATGGCCTATCTAGGCGCAAAGCTGGAGGAATGCCCGTGGACGAGACCCGAGGCCGTGTGACAAAGGATGGCATCCGCATCTATGAGGATGCAGATTTCGCAGGCATGCGCACAGCCGGGCGCGTGGCGGCCGAGATTCTTGATATGATGGGCCCCTTGGTGGTGCCCGGCGTGACCACGGCAGCCCTGGATGATTTTATCCGCGAAGAGATCATCCGGCGCGGCGTGGTGTCGGCCACCATCGGCTACAAGGGCTATCAGCACGCCAGCTGCATTTCGGTAAACCATGTGGTCTGCCACGGGATTCCGGGGGCCAAGGTGCTGGCGGATGGCGACATCCTGAACATCGATGTGACGGTGATCGTGGACGGCTGGTTCGGCGACACCTCGCGCATGTATGTCGCCGGCACCGCGCCAAGAAAGGCCGAACGCCTGATCGAGGTCACCCACGAATCCCTGATGCGCGGGATTGCGGCGGTGAAACCCGGCAATACCTTTGGCGACATCGGTCATGCCATTCAGGCCTATGTCGAGGCGAACCGCATGTCGGTGGTGCGCGATTTCTGCGGTCATGGCCTTGGCCGGGTGTTCCACGCCCCGCCGAACGTCCTGCACTATGGCCGCCCCGGCAAGGGCGCGGTTCTTGAAGAGGGCATGTTCTTTACCATCGAGCCGATGGTCAATCTTGGCCGCCCCGAAACCAAGACGCTGGCCGACGACTGGACCGCCGTCACCCGTGACAAGTCGCTTTCGGCGCAGTTCGAACATTCCATCGGCGTCACCGCGGATGGCTGCGAGATTTTCACGCTTTCGCCCGCCGGCAAGTTCTTCCACACCCGATAGCCGCGAAAGCGCATCGGGCTTTCCGTCAATGAAAATCCCGGCTGGGAAACAGCTTTTTCGCCTGCTGGCGGGGATGGCGGGCTGAGGGGCGCAGACTGCCCTGGGCGGCGCGGCGGGTTTCGTCGGCGCGGCCTTCGGTCGGGTCGATCAGGCGGGCACGCCCCAGGGTGGCAAGCTGGGCCGAGATATCCTCGATCTGTTCCGCGATCAGATGCAGCACGGGGCCGTCGCGCTGAATAAGGCCCGTCACCCGCAACAGGCGCCCCGCGATCACCGCGCGGCGGTAGGTTTCATAGACACGCGTCCAGACCACCACATTCGCCACGCCGGTCTCATCCTCCAGCGTCAGGAAGATCACGCCCGAGGCCGTGCCGGGCCTTTGGCGGGTGATGACCAGCCCGGCCACAGTGACGCGGCCCCGTGCAGAGGCGAGGGCGGCATGGGCGGTCAGCCCGGGCAGGCGGGGGCGCAAAAGCTCCATCGGGTGGGAGCGCAGGCTGAGGCGCAAGGACAGGTAATCCTCGATCACCTCCTGGCCGAAGGTCATGGCGGGCAAGCTGACCGCCGGTTCCTGCCCGCCTTCGCCATCGGCCCCGAAGAGCGGCAACGGCGCCGGGCCGGTCAGCGCCTTGGCCGCCCAGAGCGCCTCGCGCCGGGTCAGACCAAGGGGGGTAAAGGCATCGGCCTCGGCCAGACGTTCCAGCGTTTCGGGGCGGATCCCGGCCCGGCGCCAGAGGCTTTCGACATCGGGATAGCCATTGCCGCGCGCGGCGGCGATCCATGTCGCATCCTCCTCGCGCAGGCCCTTGATCTGACGAAAGCCCAGCCGCAGCGCCAGCGCACCATCGGCGCGGGGTTCCAGCGTGCACTCCCAATGCGAATGATCAACCGAGACGGGCCGCACCTCGACTCCGTGTTCGCGGGCATCGCGCACCAGTTGGGCCGGGGCATAAAAGCCCATGGGCTGAGAATTCAGCAGCGCGCAGGTGAAGGCGGCGGGGTGATGTCGCTTGAGCCAGGCAGAGACATAGACCAGCCGGGCAAAGCTGGCCGCGTGACTTTCGGGAAAGCCATAGCTGCCAAAGCCTTCGATCTGGGCAAAGCAGCGCTGCGCAAAATCGGCCTGATAGCCGCGCGCCAGCATCCCCGAGATGAAGCGGTCGCGAAAGCCGCCGATGGTGCCCATGCGTTTGAAGGTGGCAAGGCTGCGGCGCAGACGGTCGGCCTCGGCCGGGGTGAAACCGGCGGCCACCACGGCGATCTGCATGGCCTGTTCCTGAAACAGCGGCACGCCATAGGTGCGGCCCAGAACCTCCATCAGCGACTGCTGCTCCTTCTTGTTTTGTTCCAGGAGTTTCCGGACCTGCTCTGTTGAGACAGTTTTGTTTTGCACTCGTCGCATGACCAAACCAGCCTGTCCTTTATTGAGACTATCCGTT
>JALQYS010000582.1 GCA_023254015.1 Paracoccaceae bacterium | reverse complement strand
CTCCATCCGAAGCCCGGGTAGCGGAGCAGACAAATATGCACCGCGACACCAAGGAGGTTTTCGGCGCGACGTCGGGTACGGATCAGGTCAATGTCGTCCCCGCTCAGCAGATAATGGCGGATCAAAGCATCGGCGGACCTCGATATGGCGGTGCGAGCGATTGTCTTTGGCGCAGTGGGCACGGCGGGGCAGCGCTGCACTTCGCTGCGCCGCCTGATCGTGCATCGGTCCTTGCAGGATGACCTGGTGGCGCGGCTGGTCAAGGCCTATGCCAGCCTGCCCGTGGGCGATCCGCGCGCGCCCGGCACCCTGATCGGGCCGCTGATCGATCAGGCCGCCCGCGCCCGGATGCTGGCCCAACTGGACCGCGCAAGGGCCGAGGGTGGGGTCGTTCATGGCGGCATCGCGTTGGAAGGACCCGGCGCCTATGTCACTCCGGCCCTTGTGGTCATGCCTGCCCAGACCGAGACCGTGAGGGAGGAATGCTTTGCGCCGATCCTTTATGTCCTGACCTATGACGACTTCGATCAGGCCATCGCCTTGCAAAACGACGTCCCCCAGGGCCTGTCCTCCTGCATCTTCACCCTGAACCTGCGCGAGGCCGAGGCCTTCCTCTCGGCCTCCGGTTCCGACTGCGGCATTGCCAATGTCAACATCGGGCCTTCGGGCGCCGAGATCGGCGGGGCCTTTGGCGGCGAGAAGGAGACCGGCGGCGGACGCGAAAGCGGATCCGACGCCTGGAAGGGCTATATGCGCCGCCAAACCTCGACCGTGAATTACTCGGCCAAGCTGCCCTTGGCCCAAGGCGTCAGGTTCGATGTCTGATGTGGACCTCTGCGCCCCATCAGGCCTATCATGGCCCAAACATAGGGGGCCATTTGGGGCAGGGGCGCGACATCACGGCGGCGCGGATACGCGACCTTTTGCGCGACTGGATCCGCGCCGAGGGTCTGCGCCCAGGCGACCGCCTGCCCACCGAGGCCGAGCTGACCGCCCGCTTTGGCGTCTCGCGCCCGGCGCTGCGCGAGGCGCTGAAGGGGATGGAGCTGGACGGCATGATCGCCGCCCAAAGGGGCAGTGGGCGCTATGTGGCCCCGGCCATGGCGGTGCAGGTCGAACGTCCGATCACCGCCTTCGAAAGCGTGACCGAGATGCTGGGCCGCGCGGGCCATCGGCCGCAGACGCGGCTCTTGCAGGCGGGCAGGGTCCCCTCCCCGCCCGATGTGGCCGCAGCACTGGGCCTGGCCGAGGATTCCCCGGTGTGGCGGCTGGAAAAGCTGCGCTTGATCGAGGGTCAACCGCTGCTTTACAGCCTGGAATACCTGCCGCTGGCGCTTTTGCCGCCCGATCATCCGGTCTTCGACTGGTCAGGATCGCTGATGGCGCTGATGCAGGGGCTGGGGTTGGCCCCGGTCATGTCGAGAGCCACGGTTTCGGCCGTGGGCCCGCCCGAGACCCAGGCCGATCTGGGCTCCCTAGGCGCGGGCGGCCCGCTCTTGTTGGTGGACGAGACCTGTTTCACCGCGGCCGGACAGGCCGTCATCCGCTCGCTCATCTATCACGCGGGCCATCAGTTCAGCTTCAGTTTTGCGCGCAAATGACCCCGGCACGCAAAGCGCCATCTTGGGCGTTGACAGCAGGATGCCTGCTGTTTCTAGTGGGTAAAGTTGTCTGACAACTTGTCAAAACATCAGGGAGGATGGAATGAAAAAGATCATCACCACGCTGGCTGCCTTGGCGCTATCCAGCACCGCCGCCTGGGCCGGAGAGACGCTGGACCGCGTCATGTCGGCCAAGGAATTGGTCGTGGCCACCAATGCCGGCTGGCCGCCGCAAAGCTATCTGGACGACAACAACGAGATGGTGGGGTTCGACATCGACGTGGCGCGTGAGATCGCCACGCGCCTGGGCGTCGAGGTCCGTTTCGAGACCCCCGATTGGGCGACCTTGACGGGCGGGCGCTGGCAGGGGCGCTATGACTTGGGCGTGGGCTCGGTGACGCCGACCAAGGCGCGGGCTCAGGTCATCGACTTTGCGGGCATCTATTACTACAGCCCCTATGTCTATGTGCTGCACCAGGACAGCACGGCGGCGAGTGTGGCGGACCTGAACGGCAAGAAGATCGGGGTCGAAACCGCCACGACCTCGGAAGATTTCATCAACCGCCGCCTGGAGATCGACGCGCCGGGCCTGCCGCCAATCGACTACAAGCTGGAACCGGGCGAGATCCTGACCTATGCCGATTCCATGCTGCCCTTTGACGATCTGCGTCTGGGCGATGGGGTGCGGGTCGATGCGGTGATCGCCCCCGAACAGACCGCGATGAACGCGATCAAGAACGGCTATCCTCTGAAGGTCATGGCGGGCGAATATGCTTTCCGCGAGCCCCTGGTGGTGATCGGCGAAAAGACCGACCCGGAATGGACCGCCAAGGTGGGCGAGGTTCTGGCCGCGATGAAATCCGATGGCACTTTGGCCAGCCTGACCACCAAATGGTATGGCAAGGACTACAGCGCGGATTGATCGCGCCATGAACCGCCTTGGGCCGCCTGACCGGCGGCCCGGGTCCTTGGGAGGGGGAAAGATGGATTATCCGCAGACCTATTACCGCCAAAGCCTGGCCGAGACGCGGGCGCGTCCGGCGCTTTTCGGGCGGCACGAGACAGGCACGCTGATCATCGGCGGCGGGCTTGCGGGGCTGACCACCGCGCTGGAGCTGGCGCGGGCCGGTCAATCCGTGACGGTGATCGAGGCGCATCAGGTGGGCTTTGGCGCCTCGGGGCGTAATGGCGGCTTTGTGGGGCCCGGCTATGCGGCGGGGGATGACACGATCACCCGCCATGCCGGGACCGAAGGCGCCCGCAGGCTCTGGGATCTTTCGGTCGAGGGGATGGAGCATATCCGTCAGACCATCGCAGCCCTGGCCATGCCGGGCGTGGCGCCCGTGACCGGGGTTCTCTCGGTCCGCCGCCATGATGACCCGGGGCTGAAATCCGCCCGCGACCAGATGGCGCGAGAGTTGAACTATCACCTCGATTACCTGCCGACCGAGGAGCTGCGCGGCATCCTGCGCTCGCGCCGTTACTTCCAGGCCCTGCGCGACCCGCAGTCCTTCCACATCCACCCGCTGAACTATCTGCGGGGTCTGGCGGCCGAGATCGAGAGCTTGGGCGGCACGATCCTGGAACAAAGCCCCGCGACCGAGGCGCATCTGGCGGGGCCTGAAAAGCGCGTGATCACCCCGGGCGGAGAGATCCGCGCCGAAAGGGTCGTGCTGACGACCGGGGGCTATACCGATGGGCTGGTGCCGCGCCTGCGCCGTGCCATGCTGCCGATTGCCACCTATGTGATGCTCTCCGAACCCGCGCCCGATCTGCTGGCCCAGGTCATCGCGACGCGCCATGCCGTGGGCGACAACCGCCGCGCCGGGGATTACTACCGCCTGGTCGAGGGTGGCACGCGGCTTCTTTGGGGCGGGCGGATCACCACCCGCGCCGCCGATATCCCCGGCATCACAAGGCAGCTGCGCCACGAGATGGTGACGGTCTATCCCGAGCTTGCGGACCTGCGCACCGAATTGGCCTGGTCGGGGCTGATGTCTTACGCCCGCCACCTGATGCCGCAGGTGGGGCGCATGGGGCAAGGGGTCTGGCATGCCACGGCCTTTGGCGGCCATGGGCTGAACACCACCGCCATCGCGGGCAAAGTGGTGGCCGAGGATATTCTGAGCGCCTCCGACCGCATCCGGGCCTTTGCGCCCTTTGGCCTGACCTGGACGGGCGGCGCCATCGGCCTTCTGGCCGCGCAGCTGACCTATTGGAAGCTGCAGACCCAGGATTGGTGGCGGGAAAGGGCAGTCGCATGATGCGCTATCTTCTGGCCGATCCGGCCCGGTTGCGCCGCATCGGGCTGGGGCTTGGCTTTGTGATCCTGGTGGCGGTCCTGACCCTGGTGAACCAAAATCCCTGGACGCCCGAGGCGCTCTCGGGCCTGAACCCTTGGGCCCTGCGGCTGGGGTCCGCCTTGGTCCTGGCCTTGCTCGTCATCGCCAATATCCGCCTGCTTGGCCTTTTGCCCCGCGCGGCCCAGGTCTGGGGCGTCTGGATCCAGCTTTTCCTGGCCCTGATGGCCTTCTTCTGGTCCTTTGACCTGTCGTTTTCCTTCATCGCCCGCAAGATCGGCTTTCTGATCACCCAGGGCGTGGCCATGACGCTTTACATCTCGGCCCTGTCGATCCTGATCGCCACGGTGATCGCCCTGGTGGGCGCGGTGGCCAAGATGTCGAAGAACGGGGTGATCTATGGGCTTGCCAGCTTTTACACCTCGCTTTTCCGCGGCCTGCCGCTGCTCATGCAGATCTACATCATCTACCTCGGCCTGCCGCAGGTGGGCTATGTGATCGGCGCCGTCCCCGCCGGGGTCCTGGCGCTGTCGCTGTGTTACGGCGCCTATATGACCGAGATCTTCCGCGCCGGCATCGAAAGCATCCCGCGCGGCCAGTCCGAGGGCGCAACCGCGCTCGGCCTCGCGCCCGCGCAAAGCATGGTCCTGGTGATCCTGCCGCAGGCCATGCGCATCATCATCCCGCCCACCGGCAACCAGTTCATCGCCATGCTGAAGGATAGCTCCCTCGTCTCGGTCGTGGGGGTCTGGGAGCTGATGTATCTGGCGCGCACCCAGGGCCAGACCGAGTTCCGCCATATCGAGATGCTGATCACCGCATCCATGATCTATTGGCTTTTGTCGATCGGCCTTGAATATGCCCAGTCCCGCATCGAGGCCCGCTTTGGGAGGTCCAATGCCCGCTGAACCGCTTGTCACGCTCTCGGGCGTCCACAAAAGCTTTGGCGCTTTCAAGGCGCTGAGCGATATCTCCCTCTCGGTCGCGCCGGGGGAAAAGGTCGTGGTCTGCGGGCCTTCGGGCTCGGGGAAATCGACCATGATCCGCTGCATCAACGGGTTGGAGCCCTATCAGCAGGGCAAGATCACCGTCGCAGGCCGCCATCTGACCGAAGAAGAAGAGGTCGGCCGCGCCGTGCGCCAAGAGGTCGGCATGGTCTTTCAATCCTTCAACCTCTTTCCCCATCTGACGATCCTGGAAAACTGCATCCTTGCGCCGCAATGGGTGCAGGGCAAATCCCGCGAAGAGTCGGTCGCAACCGCGCGGCGCTATCTGAAACGGGTCGATATCCTGGAACAGGCCGACAAATACCCGGTCCAGCTCTCGGGCGGACAGCAACAGCGCGTGGCCATCGCGCGCGCCCTGTGCATGGCGCCGCGGCTGATGCTGTTTGACGAACCGACCTCGGCCCTTGACCCCGAGATGGTCAAAGAGGTGCTGGACGTCATGACCGACCTTGCGCGCGAGGGGATGACGATGATCTGCGTGACCCATGAGATGGGCTTTGCCCAGGCCGTTGCCGACCGGGTGATCTTCATGGACCGCGGGCGGATCGTGGAACAGGCCCCGCCAAAGGCCTTCTTTACCGCGCCGCAATCGGCCCGGGCGCAAGAGTTCCTCGCCCAGCTTTTGCATTAAGCCGCCCGCCATGCTAGGCGGTCGGCATGACAGAGGGATCAGAACAGGGCGCGCCCCGGCGTGCCACTCTCAAGGATGTGGCGGCGCTGGCCGGGGTCTCCCGGGCCACGGCGGCGCGGGCCTTGAACAGCTATGGCTATGTCGGCGAAGAGGCCGCCGAAAAGGTCCGCGCCGCCGCCGAGACCCTGGGCTATCACGGCAACCGCGTGGCCCAGGCCCTGCGCCAGGGGCAGTTGCCGCTGGTGGGCTTTGTGCCAGGCGACATCCAGAACCCTTTCTTTGCCCGTGTCGCCCATGACATCGACGTCGAACTGCGGGGCGAGCGGTTCAGCCTGATCATCGCCTCCTCGGAGGAGGACCTGACCCAAGAGCGCGCGCTTGTGGCCAATCTTTTGGCGCTGAATGTGCGGGGGCTGATCGTGGCTCCGGCCTCGGACGCCGATCACCGCCACCTGGTGCAGGCGGCCGGAGAAATGCCCCTGGTGCTGATCGACCGCGACCTGAACCTGCCCTGTGACAGCATCACCGTCGACAACCAGGGCGGCGCTTGCGAGGCCGTGGCCTGGCTGATCGCCCAAGGTCACCGCCGCATCGCGGTGATCCATGAGGGGCCGGCCATCGTCACCGCCCGCCAGAGGCTTGCAGGCTATCATCAGGCCCTGGCCGAGGCGGGCGTAGCGCCTGATCCGGGGCTGGTTGCCGTCTCGCCCTCGACCGTCGAACATGCGATCGACGCGACGATCCGGCTGTTCTCGGGACCCGATCGGCCGACCGCGCTTTTTACCGTTGACAGCCAGATGACCAAGGGCGCGCTTTTGGCGCTGCGCTCCATGGGGCTGGTGATCCCGCGCGATGTCTCTTTGGTGGGCTTCGATGACTTCGACCTTGCGACCTTTACCGATCCGCAGATTACCGTTGTGGCTCAACCGGTTGGCCAGATCGGAGCCCTGGCGGTCCAGATGCTGGTGGACCGGCTTCAGGGCCTGGATACCCCGCCGCGGCGGCATGTCTTTCCCACCAAGCTGATCCTGCGCGGCTCGGTCGCCCGCATAAAATCCTGAGGCGCTGAAAATCCCCCTTGCCAAGGGCGGGGCTCTGCACATAGCCTGTATGAGATCGGTCCCACATCGGCGACCGAGTTTTTTCAACCCCGGTATGAGATCGTTCTCATGCCAGCCAAGGACTGCTCATGCTGAACTTCGACACAGACCGTTTCCTGCGCATCCAATCCGGCGCCATCGCGCTTTCGGCCACGATCCGCCCCCTGATGCGCGATCTTCTGGACCGCGGGATCCAGCGCATCTACTTCATGGGCACCGGGGGGGTGCAGCTTTTGACGCTGCCCGCAATCGACGTGATCCGCCGCCACAGCGCTTTCGCGGTCGAGGCGCTTTACCCCGCCCAGGTCGTGCTGGACCCTCCCAAGGGGCTGGACGCGCAGGCCCTGGTCATCATCCCCTCGCTGTCGGGCACCACGCGCGAAAGCGTCGAACTCCTGGCCTTCCTGAAGGCGCGCGGCGTCACCACCCTGACCCTGACCGGCCATGCCGACACGCCCCTGGCCCGTGATGCGACCCACACCTTCACCAATTTCGCCGAGGATGACACTTCGTCCGAAAGCTTCTACCTGCAGACGCTGATCATCGCCCTGGCCCTTCTGGCCGAGACCGGGAATGCGCAGGCCCCCGCGCTGATGGCCGAACTGGCCAGCCTTCCGCCCCTCTTGGTCGCCGCCAAAGAGGCCTATGAGCCCAAGGCCGCGGCGCTCGCCGCCACGATCAAGGATGAACCCTGGCATATCTTCACCGGCGCGGGCTCGGTCTGGCCGCAGGCGCATTACTACGGCATGTGCATCCTGGAAGAGATGCAATGGATCCGCACCCGCCCCGTCCATGCCGCCGATTTCTTCCATGGCACGCTGGAACTGGTGGAGCCGGGGGTCAGCGTCTTCCTGTTCAAGGGCGAGGATGCTTTGCGGCCCTTGGGCGAGCGGGTCGACCGTTTCCTGCGCCGCTATACCGACAAGGTCCATGTGCTGGATGCCGCCGAAGTGGCGCTTCCGGGCGTGTCGCCCGCGTTGCGCGCCCTGATCTCTCCGATCCTGCTGGCGACTTTGCTGGAACGGCTCAGCGCCCATCTGGAGGTCCTGCGCGATCATCCTCTGACCACGCGGCGCTATTACAAGCGCGTCGAATACTGATCCAATCCGGGGCGCCGCCTCAGGCGCCCCCAATCCCAGAGGCCAAAGGCCCTTCCCCTCAACACGGAGATTTCCATGCGCCTGATCCCCCTGGCCGCGCTTTTGGCCGTCCTGTCCACGCCTTTGGCCGCCGAGACTCTGGTGGCCGACCCCGCAGCCCCCGTGACCCATGAGGGCAACCTGCGGGTGATGACCAAATTCGGCTCCGAACGCCTGCGGCCCTATTTCGAAACCCTGGCCGCGGCCTACATGGCGGCCCATCCCGGCGTGACGATCGAGCTGATCCAAGAGGATGACGACAGCGTCAAGGCCAAGACCAAGACGCTTTTGGCGTCGAATGCCATGCCCGACGTCTTCTTTTCCTGGACCGGGACCTGGGGTGGCAACCTGGTGCGCGGGCAAAGGGCGGTCGATCTGACCGAGGTGCTGGACAGCGACTGGGGCAAGACGCTTGCGCCCTCGGCGGTGGATGCCTTTGCCTATGGCGGCAAGAAATACGGCGTGCCGCTGTATCTGGACGCCAAGTTCATGGGCTATTCCAAGCCGATCTTCGCCGAGGCCGGGATCGAAGTGCCCGAGACGTTTGAGGACCTTCTGGCCGCCTGCGACACGCTGAAGGCCAAGGGGATCACGCCGATCGCGGTTGGCAACAAATCGCCCTGGGTGGGGCTGCATTACGTGGGCCAGATGCTGGCCCATGACGTGCCCCGCGCCGTGCTCGAGGCCGATTTCGACCCCGCCACCGCGACCTATACCGACCCGGGCTATGTCACCACACTGAACCGCCTGTCCGAGCTTGCCGCACGCTGCACCGTGGGCCCCGAGATGAACGGCATCGCCTATCAATCCGCCCTGCAGATGCTCTCGGATGGCAAGGCCGCGATGTATTACCAAGAGATCATCGAGTTCGACAATTCCGCCTCGGCCAGCACGGTCTTGAAGCCCGAAGAGTTCGGCCATTTTATCCTGCCCGCGCCCAAGGAGGCCAAGGGCGATCCCATGGCGCTTGAGGGCGCGCCCGAGGGTTACATGATCTCGACCGCTTCGGAAAACGTGCCGCTGGCGCTGGATTTCCTGAAATTCGCCACCACGCCCGAGAATGGCAAGCTCCTCTCGGCCCCGCCCTATGGCCAGCCCTCTGCCGTGGTGGGCGGTGCCGATCCGGCCACGATGAACCCCTCGGTCGTGGGCGGGTTGCAGGACATCGCCGAGGCCTCTTATCTGATCCAGTGGCTGGATACGGTGAACCATCCCAAGGTCGCCACGGCCTGGCTGAACGGCTCGCAGGCGCTGTTGGGCGGCACGATGACGGCCGAAGAGGTTATGGAAGGCGTTCGCGCCGCCGCGGAAGACGCCAAGTGACCGATATCCACCAAGATCCCGGCGCGGCGACGCGCCAGGAGCCCGGCGCGACCTCGCGCCGGGTGATCCAAGAGTTCTGGCGGCTGCGCTGGGTTGCGGTTGCGGTGGCGCTTGTGGGATCCTTTGTCTATTGGCCCATCATCGACAATTTCCGCGTCAGCCTGACCCACCAGGACATCTTCACCGGCGAGACCTCTCCGGCGGGGCTTGAGAACTACCGGCGTCTGACCGAAGATCCGGTCATCGGCCTCGCCCTGTGGAACAACCTGGCCTATGCGGTGATCTCGGTCCTCTTCCAGGTCTTTGGCGCCTTCCTTCTGGCCGCGATCATCGAGGGGCTTGGCTCGCCCCGCGCCCGGGCCTTTTGGCGGGCGGTCTATTTCATCCCCTCGGCGATTTCGACCACGGTGACGGGGCTCTTGTTCTATTTCATCTATCAGCCCGGGATGGGGCTTATGGATGGGGTCCTGCAGGGCCTGGGGCTGGGCGCGTGGTCCCGCGTCTGGCTGGGCGATCCCGACACGGCGATCTATGCCATCATCGCCATGAGCCAATGGCAGGGCTTCGGCTATGCGGCGCTTCTGTTCTCGGTCGCGATCCAGAAGATCCCCGCCGAGCTTTACGACGCAGCGCGGATGGATGGGGCAGGGGCCCTGCGCCAGATCTGGTCGATCACCCTGCCCATGACCCGCGAGATGACCGGGCTGATGGTGATCATCACCGTGACCGGCGCCTTTCAGGTCTTCAACGAGGTCATGGTGATGACCGGAGGCGGGCCGAACAATGCCAGCCAGGTCCTGGGCACCTGGCTTTACGAACAGGGCTTCAACCAGAACGACATGGGCTATGCGGCGGCGATCGGCAGCCTGATCTTTGCCGTCACCATGGCCTGCGGGTTGGCGCAACTTTGGCTGAATGCCCGGCGGAGGGTGACATGAGCTTTTGGCCCGCCATGGCGCGCGCCTTCCTTTGGGCGCTGCTTCTCTCGCTGGGGGTTCTGGTGATCTATCCGCTTTTGTGGATGGCGCTGAACGGGTTTCGCAGCAATTCCCAGATCTTTGACACGCCCTTTGGCCTGCCCGATAGCTGGGCGCTGACCCATTATGCGGCCGCCTGGGCAGCCACGCGGGGGTTTCTGGCCTCCAGCCTGCTGGTCACGCTGGTTTCCACCGTCACCACCGTGGCGATCAGCGCCTGGACGGCCTATGGTTTGACGCGGACGCCGATGCCCGGCCAGCCCCTCTTTGTGGCTTTCATCCTGGGTGGCATGATGCTTTCGCCCACCGTGGCCCTGGTGCCCCTGGTGCGGATGCTGCAGGGCCTTGGGATCTATGACACGCAGGGCGCGCTGATCCTGCTTTATACCGCCTTTCGCGTGCCCTTCACCACCTTCCTGATCCGCGCCTATATGCTGGACCTGCCGCGCGACCTGGACGAGGCCGCGACCATGGATGGCGCCAGCCCCGGCACGATCTTTCGCCGCATCATCCTGCCTTTGTGCAGCCCGATCCTGATCTCTTGCATCGTGCTGCATATCCTCTTTGCCTGGAACGAATACCTCTTCGCCATGATCTTCACCAACAGCCCCGGCGTGCAGACGCTGCCCGTGGGCCTGTCGTCGATGCTGTCCAAACAGGGCACCAATTTCGCCACCCTCTTTGCCGCCATGACGATCTCGGCCCTGCCCATCGTGATCCTCTTCTTCCTGACGCAACGCTATTTCATCCGTGGCCTGACCGAAGGGATCGGCAAATGACCCAAGTGATCGCGGTCGGAGACAATTGCCTCGACCTTTTCCTGACGCGGGGCCAGATGGCCTTTGGCGGCAATGCGCTGAACGTGGCGGTGCAGTGGCACCGCATGGGGCTGCAGGCGCGCTACTTCGGCGCGGTGGGGGCGGATGCAACCGGCGCCCTGATGCGGGAAGCCGTCCTGAAGGCGGGGCTGAGGGATGAGATGGAGATCCTGCCCGGCACCACCGCCGTGACCCTGCTGGAAGAGGTCGCGGGCGACCGCCGCTTTCTCTTGGAGGATCTGGGCTGCGGGCTGCATTACATTCCTGATGCGCCCCGGATGCAGGCGCTGGCCGGAGCGTCTTGGGTCCATCTGGGCACCAATACCGCCCCCGCTTTGGTGCGCGACCTGCTGGGTCAGGGGGTGGGCTTCAGCCTCGATCTCTCGACCCGGCACCAAGAGCAGGACGTGACGGGCGTGCCCCTGGTCCTCGCCTCGGGCCAGGGCGCGCCGCGGGCCGAGATCGCGGCGCTTCTGGAGCGCGGAGCGCGGCAGGTCGTGCTGACATGCGGGGCAGAGGGCGCCTTTTTCCACGATGGCAGCACCCTGCACCATGTGGCGGCAGCACCGGCGCAGGTGGTGGACACCTGCGGCGCGGGTGACAGTTTCATCGCGACCTTCCTGGCCGAATACCGCGTCAAAGGCCGCCCCGCGCCCGAGGCCCTGGCCCTGGCCGCCAAGGCCGCAGCCCTGACCTGCGGCCACCAGGGCGGCTTTCCGCAAGACCCCGCCCCGATCCCGGCGCAGGTCCTGACCGCTTACGCCCATGTCACAGGGGGTCAGGCATGACGACCCACCATCTCCGCCCCCTCAGCCCCCCGCATCGCAGCTTTTGGCTGCAAGACGCGGGTGCCCGCGCCGCTACCCCGCCGCTTGGGTCTGACATCACCACCGATGTTGCCATCGTCGGTGGCGGCTATCTTGGCCTTTGGACCGCCCTGCGTCTGCGCGCCGCCGCGCCCCAGCTGAAGATCACGGTGCTTGAGGCCGATATCTGCGGCGGTGGCGCCTCGGGGCGCAATGGGGGGCAGGTCCATTCCTGGTGGGCCGAGATCGACCTGCTGACCCGCCTTGTCGGCCCCGAGGCCGAAAGCCTCGCCCGCGCCACCTGCGATGCGATAGACGAGCTGGAGGCGCTGCAGACCTCGGGCCAGATCGACATGGACCTGCGGCTGGGCGGCTGGCTTTGGACCGCCAGTTCCCGCGCGCAAGAGGGGGCCTGGGATGGGGCATTGAAAGGCGGCGCGCCGATAAGGCCGCTCGACGCCGCCCAGATCCGGGCGCGGACCGGGACCGACAGCTCGTACCTTGGCGTCATCGAGGACCGCGCGGGCAGCGTGCATCCGGCGAAACTGGCGCTGGGGCTGCGGGCGCTGGCCCTGCAACGGGGGATCACGGTTCATGAGGCGACCCCGGTTAGCCGCATCGAAGGCGGCGCGCCCTGCCAGCTGATCGCCCCGGGCGGCAGGGTCCGGGCGGAGAAAGTGGTGCTGGCCACCAATGCCTGGAGCGCCGCGATCCGCGAGCTGCATCCCTATCTTTACGTGGTCGACAGCCAGATCATCGCGACCGAACCCATGGCCGATCTTGGCCTGAAGGGCGCTTCGGTCTGCGATGCCCAGGCCCATGTGCTGTATTGGCAGCAGACGCCAGGGGGCCGATTGATCTTTGGCCGGGGCAGCGGGCGGATCAGCCTGGGCGACCACCTCGGCCCGGGGTTCAACCGCAATGCCGGGGGCGTGGCGGCCAACCTTGAAGAACTCGCGCGGGTCTATCCTGGCGCCCCGCCCATGACCCATGACTGGACCGGGCCGATTGATTGCACCGCCCAGCATCTGCCGATCTTTGGCCGGCTGAGCACCGATCCCAACATCTTCTATGGCATCGGCTTCAACGGCACCGGCATCGCCCAGACCCCGGTCGGTGCCCATATCCTGACCAGCCTAGTGCTGGGGCGTCCCGACCATTGGGCGCGTTCCGGCCTTGTGGGCCTGAAGGGCCGCAGCCGCCTGCCGCCCGAACCGATCCGCTATCTGGGCGCGCGGATCGTGCGCGCCGCCATCTCGCGGCGCAACGCAGCCGAGATCGTGAACCAGACCCCCGGCGCCCTGGTGCGCTATCTCTCCACCCTGACCCCGGGAGGCTGACATGGCCGAACTTGCCCTGCGCGCCGTCACCAAGACCTTTGGCACCATGCCCGTCCTGCATGGCATCGACCTGGACATCCAATCCGGAGAATTCGTGGCCTTCGTCGGCCCTTCGGGCTGCGGCAAATCCACGCTGCTCCGCTGCATCGCGGGGCTGGAAGAGATCACCTCTGGCACCTTCCAGATCGACGGCAGGGTGATGAACAAGGTGGCCCCGGCCGAACGCGGCATCGCCATGGTCTTTCAATCCTATGCGCTTTACCCCCATATGACGGTCTTTGAAAACATGGCCTTCGGGTTGCAGGTCGCAGGCCTGCAGCGCGCCGAGATCGCCGCCCGCGTGGCCCAGGCGGCCGAGCGATTGCAGCTGACGCCCTATCTGAAACGCTATCCCAAGGCGCTGTCGGGCGGCCAGCGTCAGCGCGTGGCCATCGGTCGGGCCATCACGCGCCAGGCCGGGGTGTTCCTGTTTGACGAGCCGCTGTCGAACCTTGACGCAGCCCTTCGCGCCTCGACACGGGTGGAACTGGCCGCACTGAAGAAATCCCTGCCGGGCACGACGATGATCTATGTGACCCATGACCAGGTCGAGGCCATGACGCTGGCCGACCGGATCGTCGTCCTGCGAGCGGGCCGGATCGAGCAGGTGGGCCGTCCGGTGGAGCTATACCGCCAGCCGGCCAATCTCTTTGTGGCGGGCTTCATCGGATCGCCCGCGATGAACATCTTTCCCGTGGGGTTTCAGGGGCAAGAGGCGGTGCTGAAGGGCGGGCTGCGGCTGGCCACCGGCCTGGATCTGCCCGGACCCGAGGGCCATCTGGGCCTGCGCCCCGAGGACCTGGTCCTGTCGGAAGCGGGTTGCCTTTCGGGCCAGGTGCGGTTGATCGAACATCTGGGCGAGGTGCAGCTTCTCCACATGACGGGCGCGGTCGATTTCATCGCCAAGGTCTCGGGCCAGGTCCGGATCGCCGAGGGCCAGACCTGCCGCTTCGACCCCGCGCCGGGGGCGCTGCATCTTTTC
>JALQYS010000520.1 GCA_023254015.1 Paracoccaceae bacterium | reverse complement strand
TGACCAACACCTACATGCTCGGTGGCGATAAGGATCCCCGGGAAATCGTCGCCAGCATCAAGAAGGGGCTGTACGCCACCAACTTCGGCGGCGGCCAGGTCGACATCACCAGCGGCAAATTTGTGTTCTCGGCCAGCGAAGCCTATTGGGTTGAAAACGGCCAGATCCTCTACCCCGTCAAGGGCGCCACGCTGATTGGCAGCGGCCCCGAGTCGCTCAAGAAAATCAGCATGATCGGCAAGGACATGCGCCTCGATTCGGGCGTGGGCACCTGCGGCAAAGAAGGCCAGAGCGTGCCGGTGGGCGTGGGCCAGCCCACGCTTCTGATCGGCGGGCTGACCGTGGGCGGTCAATCAGCCTGAGCCAAGGGGGGGGACCAACTTGCCCCCCCGCCGTTGCCGTGCGGGGCGCGCCGGGCGCTCAGGCGAAGAGGAAATCGCCCGCCGTCAGCTCGTCGATCCATTTGAAGGCGATGATCATGTCGCTGCGCCCGTCGCCGGTATGGTCGATCCGCAGGTGACGGCCGTCGAAATAGCAACTGGCCACGCCCTCGCCGGTATAGTCCAGGTCTTCAAAGGTCATGCCCACAAAGGCGCGCAGGTCGATCTTGTCGCTGCCAACGGCAAAACCCTCGACCGTGTCGATGGTGGCGCGCGTCCGGCCGCTGTCACCGGCGTTGAAGATCAGCACATCGCTTGCCTGCGCCTCTTCCCACAGGAAGAACTGGTCGGCCCCGGCCCCACCCTCCAGCGTATCAGCCCCGGCCCCGGCCGAGAGGCTGTCATTGCCTTCGTCGCCGCGCAGCCGGTCGGCCCCGCTGTCGCCCCACAGCCCGTCGGCCCCGGCCCCGCCTTGTAGCAGGTCATTGCCCTGCGCGCCGCCCAGCGTATCATCGCCCGCCCCGCCGTTCAGCGTATCCTGTTCGGTGCCGCCATAAATCAGGTCATTGCCCAGATCGCCCGACAGGTTGTCGGCCCCGGTCTCGCCGTAAATCTTGTCATCGCCCGCACCGCCCTGCGCCGTGTCGCGCCCGGTGCCTGCGCCGATCACATCGTCGCCCTCGCCGCCGTCCAGCCGGTCGTGACCCTGTTCCCCCCAAAGCGTGTCGGCCCCCGCCTCACCCTGCAGCACGTCATTGCCATGGCCGCCGCCCGACTGGTCGTCGCCGGTACCGGCCCAGACCGTGTCATTGCCGCGATCGGCCCATATATGGTCATTGCCCGCCCCGGCAAGCCAGGTCTCATTGGCCGCCGTGATCAGTTCGGGGCTGTAGTCGCCGCTGTAAAGGTCATCGTCGCCCTCGGTGCCGTGAACAACATTCACGCCGTTGAGGAAATAGTTCAGCCAGCCCGCCACATCGGCGACCTCTTCATTCGGGTTGCCGTCCTCGTTCACGAAACGGCCATCGGCGTAGGAAAAGCCGAAGTGGAACAGCCCGTCGACGACCGTATCGGCCAGGTTGCGGCCCTGAAATTCCAGACTGCCCCCGTCATTCTGCAACAGGTGATAGCCGGTTTCCTCGTCCCATTCGTCATTGCCATGGGCGGCCATGAACTGCGCCACGAGCGCCGGATCGGCGCGCAGGGCATCCGACAGCGCCATCATGTCGGCGGTCGAGATCAGCCCATCGGCATTCACCCCGGTCTGCTGCAGCAACTGGATCAGAAGGCCAGAGAGACTGTCCACCGCGGCAAGGCCCTCGGCCAGCTCGCTGCGGGTGACGTTGTCGGCCAGATCGAAATCCGCTTCCAGGGCGGCGCGGATCGAAGCAAGGGAGAGGGGCATCCGGGAACTCCATCGGAAAAACACAACCGATGCGAGAAGAGGCCGGAACCAAGGCCGACGTAAGGTCAGATTGTGGCAAGGATCGGGCGGTTGACGTGCATCCGCCCGACCTGATCAGCGCCCGAACTTGCCCTTCAGCGCATCGGCAAAGGCGTTGCCGCCCCCACCGCCCGAAGATGGCCCCGCGCTGGAGGGAAGCGGCCTGCCCTTCTGCGGCTGCGGCTTGCCTTGCGCCTGACGCTCGCGGGCGGTCTCACGCGCCTCGCCGCTGTCGCGCTTCATCGTCAGGCCGATGCGTTTGCGCGGCACATCCACCTCGACCACCCGCACCTTCACCACATCGCCGGCCTTGACCACCTGATGGGGGTCCTTGACGAACGTGTCGGACAATTGGCTGACATGCACCAACCCGTCCTGATGCACGCCGATGTCAACAAAGGCGCCAAAGGCGGCGACGTTCGTCACGGTGCCTTCCAGCATCATGCCGGGCCGCAGGTCGGTGATTTCGTTCACGCCCTCGGCAAAGGTGGCGGTCTTGAAGCTGGGGCGCGGGTCGCGGCCGGGCTTTTCCAGTTCCGCCAGAATGTCGCGCACCGTGGGCAGGCCGAATTTGTCGTCCACAAAAGCGGCCGGGTTCACCTTTTTCAGCGTCGCACTGTCGCCCATCAGGCTGCGGATGTCGCGGCCACAGGCGGCCACGATCTTGCGCGCCACGTCATAGGCCTCGGGGTGAACGGAGGAGGCATCCAGCGGCTCCTTGCCGTTCGGAATGCGCAGGAAGCCTGCCGATTGTTCAAAGGCCTTTGGCCCCAGACGTGCCACCTTCAAAAGCTCGCGCCGGGTGGCGAAGGGTCCGTTGGCGTTGCGATGGGCAACGATCGCCTCGGCAAGGGACGGCCCAAGGCCCGAAACGCGGGCCAGAAGCGCGCTTGAGGCGGTGTTCAGATCCACCCCCACGGCGTTCACCGCATCTTCGACCACGGCCTCAAGGCTGCGGCCAAGGCGGTGCTGGTCAACGTCATGCTGATACTGGCCGACGCCGATCGACTTTGGCTCGATCTTGACCAGTTCGGCCAGGGGGTCTTGCAGGCGCCGGGCGATGGAGACCGCGCCCCGCAAGGACACATCCAGATCGGGGAATTCGCGGGCCGCCAGTTCCGAGGCCGAATAGACCGAGGCGCCAGCCTCGGACACGATTACCTTGACCGGTTTTTCCTGCCCCGGGAAATGCGCCAAGAGGTCCGCCACCAGTTTTTCCGTCTCGCGGCTGGCTGTGCCGTTGCCGATGGCAATGAGTTTCACCCCATGCTTGCCGATCAGCTGCGCAAGGGCCACCTGCGCACCGCGCAGGTCGTTCTTGGGCTGGAACGGATAGACGGTGTCTGTCGCCAGAACCTTGCCCGTCGCATCGACCACGGCAACCTTGACGCCGGTTCGGATACCCGGATCAAGCCCCATGGTCGCCTTGCCCCCGGCAGGAGCCGCCAGCAGAAGGTCTTTCAGGTTGCGGGCAAAGACGTTGATCGCCTCGGCCTCGGCGCGTTCGCGCATCTCGGACATCAGGTCCAGCGTCAGGCTGGTTTTCAGCTTGACCCGCCAGGCCCAGGCGGCGGCCTCGCGCAGCCAGGCGTCGCCGGGGCCGCGGCCGGTGGCAGCCAGATGGGCCGCGCAGGCGCGCTCGGCCGGGCTTTCGCCCCGCGGCGCATCGGCGTCAATCGCCAGATCCAGCGTCAGGAAGCCTTCGTTCTGCCCCCGCAGCATTGCAAGAACCCGGTGACTGGGGGCCGACACCCAGGGTTCGTCATGGGCGAAGTAATCGGAAAACTTGGCCCCCGCCGCCTCTTTGCCCTCAACCACGCGGGCCTGTACCCGGCCCACCTGCTTCATGTGGCCGCGCAGACGGCCCAGAAGATCGGCGTTTTCGGACAGCCCCTCGGCCAGAATGTCCCGCGCGCCCTCCAGCGCCGATTTCACGTCCGGCACGGCCTCGGTGACATAACCTGCCGCCAGCACCGCCGGATCCGCGTTGCGGTCGGCCAGAATCGCATCGTAAAGCGGCTGAAGGCCGTTTTCACGTGCGATCATCGCCCGGGTGCGGCGCTTGGGCTTGTAGGGCAGATAGATGTCCTCAAGCTCGGCCTTGGTGCCGGCCTTGGCCAGCGCCAGCGCCAGCGAATCCGTCATCTTGCCCTGTTCGGTGATCGAGCCGACGATGGCCGCCCGCCGCGCCTCCATCTCGCGCAGGTAGGTCAGTCGTTCGGCCAGCGTGCGCAACTGGGTGTCATCCAGCCCCCCCGTCACCTCTTTGCGATAACGAGCGATGAAGGGCACGGTCGCGCCTTCGTCCAGAAGCTGGATGGCCGCCGCCACCTGTGGTGCCGCCGCGCCGATTTCGGTGGCGATCACCTGCGGGATGCGGGCAAGGGCGGGTTTCAGGGCGGCGTCGGTCATGCGAATCCTCATCTGCGGCGGAGGGTGACCATATCCCTTGGCACGGGTGCGGCCAAGCCCCTGATAACAAAGGCTATCCAGCCCCGGTATGCGTGCAAGTGCAGGAGGATGGTACCGACTCCCCGGCTCGAACGGGGGACCCCTAGATCCACAATCTAGTGCTCTAACCAACTGAGCTAAGTCGGCACTCACGAGGGGCGTTTACCCCCCCTTGCCGGGGATTGCAAGAGCAGGATTGCCAAGAAAGCGCACTCGCGGTAGGGCCTTGGCAAGAAACGGGGAAAGATCATGGGCATCGACAAGCAAAGCGACATCGCGGCCGACATCCAGATTGGGCCAACCGATCAGGGAATGGTGCGAATCTATGTGGCGGCCGAGGGCGGAATCGAACTGCCGCTGGATTTCGACCCTGAAGAGGCCGAGGAAATTGCCGAAGAGCTCCGGGCCGCCGCGCAGGTGGCACGCGAGATGGGCGACAAGCCCAAGCCGCGCAAGCGCTGAGCACCTCTCCTCGGGCGCGCGGGACGCGCTTCTCCTCGAGCCCCCCCCGACGAGCGTCTCAGACGACGAGGAGGGCCGGTCAGACGATCAACCCCGCCACACCGGGATCACGGAAGGCCTGAAGGCGGCTGGCGGCATGGCGGGCGAATTTCTGCACCATCACCTTGCGCCGGGCCGCCGCCAGCGGCGTATCTGGCGACATGCGGATGATCTCGGCGTCATAGGCATCGGCCAGCATCACGCCTGATTCGGCGGGTAAGAGGTCAATCGGGAAATCCCCATCCACTGCCCAGAAGAACCGGTCGCACCATTCCAGATAGCCCTGCCACTTCTGGTCGGCCCTGAAATCGGCCCGGCTGGATTTGCACTCGATGATCCAGATTTCGCCCTTTGGCCCAAGCGCCATGACATCGACGCGCAGGCCGGGCGTGGGCACCAGTTCTTCAACGCAAACGAAATCGAACTGCCTGAGCGCGCGCGACACGCCGCGCTGCAGGCGCTGACCGGGCAAAAGGCGGGAAAGATCGTCAGGCAGGTTCATGGTGCGAACATGAACCAAAGGTGAACAGATGGCAAGCCTTGCACTGCCCCGTTTCGCGCCCTACATTTGCCCGTGGCGGGTGCTGCTCTTCGCGTGTGGGTCAACTTTTCCAGTGGCCGATAAGCAAGCGAACGGGGGCTGGCTCTGGCAGGATCCTGGTCCTGTTATCTGGCGCCCACCTGAGACCTCTGGCTCTCGGGAAAAACCCAGACCTCACGGCCGCTGCGGGCCCGCCACCCTATTTCCGTGCAGGAACCTTGACCGGCACCAGCTGCGCGCCGGGTATCTGGCCGCCAAGGTCGGGCATCAGCCGCTCGCGCAGGCCGCCGGTGGGTGGGGCATCGGGATCGGCCAGCAGCATCACGGCGATGCCGAACTGCACGCCGGCAAAGACGATGCCCTGGAACATGAACACCATGGCCGCCGCCACAAGCCCCATGTCAGAGCCGAAGATCAGATGGCGCAGGCCCGCCACGTCCTGCCACAGCATCAGCGCCAGAAAGGCAGCCGACAGGCCAAACCCGATGGCAATGGAACGGATGTAAAGCGCGATGAGTTTCGGCATGAGCGGCCCCCTTGGATGAGCAGATGCTAGCACCCTGCCCGGCCAAGAAAAGCCCCAAATTGCCGCAGGTCACTCGGTCAGCGGAACAAGGCGAATCTCATGGCCGCCGCCGGTCAGCAGCAAAAGGCCGGCGCGGTGATCGGCGGCCTCGATGAGGCGCAAGAGGCCAAGGAACCTGTCCTCTGCCTGCAACTGCGGACAGGCCATGCGGGTGGCGGCAAGGTTGCCCAGCCGGAACGACCTGCCCTCTTGCGTCAAGGGGGCGGAATAGCGGTTGCAGGGGGCCTGACCGAACAGCTGCCCCGGTTCGGACAGGTTCAGCGTGGCGGTCCATCCGGGTTCCTTGCCATCCACCAGAACCACCTGCCACACCTGCGGCATCGGCAAGGGGCCGACCTGATCGGCCGCAGCGGCAAGGGTGGGCAAGGACAGCAGGGCGGCAAGGAGGACGGGTTTCATCGGCGAACGCCTTTTCCCATGAAACCTGTCAGCAAAGCCGATGGCGCAGAAGGCCAATCAGGAGGCAAAAGCCTCGGGCCGGGCCTCGCGCGCCATGTGGTCCAAGACGGCGTTGACGAATTTTGCCTCTTTGCCTTCGGGAAAGAACGCCTTGGCCACATCGACATATTCGGTGATCGTGACCTTGGGGGGCGTGGCCATGTCAACCAGCTCGGCGCCGGCGGCGCGGAACAAGGCGCGGATCACCGGGTCGATCCGGTCGATCGGCCAGGCGGCAACCAGCGCGCGGTCGGTCATCTGGTCGATCTTGCCCTGCCAGTTCACCGCCTTTTCCACCACGGCGCGGAAATGGGCGGAATCGCCTTCGACAAACTCGCCCTCGTCATAGGTGGCGCCAAAGCGATGGGTCTCGAACTCGCGCGTGATGGTCTGCACGGTCTGGCCCGAGCTTTCCATCTGGAACAGCGCCTGAACGGCATAAAGCCGCGCGGCAGAGCGCATCTGCCTCTTGTCCGCCTGTTTGTGGTCAGGCTGGCCCGATGTGTCCTTGCCGCTCATGCGCGAAAACCGATTCCCTTGGAGTCTCCGGCGGCCCAGCTACGGGCAAGTGCGATCAGATGCAAGGCGGCGGCGGCGGCCCCGCCGCCCTTGTTCTGCCCCGCCACCTCGGCCCGCGCCAGGGCCTGCGGGCGGTTTTCCACCGTCAGGATGCCATTGCCGATGCAGGCGCCCTGCAGACCCAAGAGCGTGATTGCCCGGCTGCTATCGTTGCAGACCGTCTCGTAATGCGTGGTCTCGCCCCGGATCACGCAGCCAAGGGCAACGTAACCGTCATATTTGGCCATGCGCTCGGCCAGACCGATGGCGGTCGGCACCTCCAGCGCACCAGGCACCTCGACCAGATCCACCTCGGCCCCACAGGCGGCGGCAACACCCCGCGCGCCGGCCACCAGCTGATCGGTGATGTCCTTGTAGTAAGGGGCCACGACGATCAACAGCCGGACCGGCTTGGAGAAGGTGGGCAGCGGCAGGGTATAGTGCTGTTCGGCAGCGGCCATGATCTCAGCCCTCGATCTTGCGGGTGCCGGCGATGGTCAGGCCATAGGCCTCAAGCCCGACAACCTTGGGCGCGGCAGAGTTGGTGACAAGGGTGATTTCGGTCAGGCCCAGGGCCGACAGGATCTGCGCGCCAAGCCCATATTGACGCAGGGTCTGCGGGCTGGCCCCGCCATCCTCGACCATCTTCATGGACGTATCGCGCAAGAGCACCACCGCCCCGCGCCCCTCGGCCGCGATCACCTTCATCGCGCCCTGCAGATCGCCCACATGCGCGCCGCCGATGCCCAGAACATCTTCCATCGGGTTCAGTTGATGCACACGTGCCAGCACAGGGCCGGGGCCGGCAAGGTCGCCCTTGGTCAGCACGATATGTTCCGACCCCTGGGTTTCATCGGCAAAGACCCGCATCAGCCAGTCGCCGCCGTGAACCGAATGCACCGGCTTGACCGCCTTTTCGCGCACCAGGTTGTCATGGCGGCGGCGATAGGCGATCAGATCGGAAATCGTGCCGATCTTCAGCTGGTGCTTTTGCGCAAAGGTGATGAGGTCGGGCAGCCGGGCCATGGTGCCGTCGTCATTCATGATCTCGCAGATCACGCCAGAGGGGTTCAGCCCCGCCAGACGGCTGACGTCCACCGCCGCCTCGGTATGGCCGGCGCGCACCAGCACCCCGCCATCGCGGGCGCGCAGCGGAAAGATGTGGCCGGGGGTGGCAATGTCGGCCGCGCCCTTGGTCGGGTCAATCGCCACCGAAACCGTCCGCGCCCGGTCGGCGGCTGAGATGCCGGTGGTGACGCCTTCACGCGCCTCGATGGACAGGGTGAAGGCGGTTTCGTGCCGCGACGAGTTCTTCGGGCTCATCAAGGGCAGACCCAGCGCCTCGATCCGGTGGGCGGGCATCGCAAGGCAGATCAGGCCGCGGCCATGGGTGGCCATGAAATTGATGGCCTGCGGCGTACACATCTGCGCCGGGATCACCAGATCGCCCTCGTTCTCGCGGTCTTCGTGATCGACAAGAATGAACATGCGCCCGTTGCGGGCGTCCTCGATGATGTCTTCAACCGAGGAGATAGCGTCGGAATAGTCGGTCTTGGTCATGGCATGGATTCCCGCAGATGTGGCCCGAGCCATACCCTGCCCCGGGCCAGAAGGCCAGAGGACAGGCGCCCCGAACTCCTGCGCAAAAGCAGGGCCAAGGCTGCGTCAGGGCACAGCCTCAGGGCAAAGCCGCACGGGTGGGGAGTGCGGTCAGCCCCACTCGCGCAGGCGGGCGACGTAGCGGGCCATCGTGTCCACCTCAAGATTGATCTTCTGGCCCACCGCCACCTCGCCCCAGGTGGTGACCTTCTGGGTATGCGGGATGAAGTTGATGCCGAAATCGCGGCCATCGACCTCGTTCACGGTCAGGCTGGTGCCGTTCAGCGCAACCGAGCCTTTCGGCGCGATGAACTTCGCCAGATCCTCGGGCGCGCGGAAGGTGACGCGCAGGCTGTCGCCCTCGGGGCGGATCGCCACCACCTCGGCCACGCCATCGACATGACCCGAGACGATATGCCCGCCCAGCTCATCCCCCACCTTCAGCGCCCGTTCCAGGTTCAGCCGCTTGCCCACCGTCCAGCCCGAAAGATTGGTCTTCGACACCGTCTCGGCGCTGATTTCCACGTCGAACCAGTTGCGCGGGGTGCTGCCCAGCGCGACCACGGTCAGGCAGACCCCCTCGCAGGCGATCGAGGCGCCAATGTCGATGCCCGCCGGATCATAGGCGGTGCCGATGCGCGCGCGCAGGTCGCCCTTCTGCTCCAGCTCCAGAACCTCGCCGACGTCGGTGACAATGCCAGTGAACATGCCTGATCTCCTTTGCCCCATGGGTAGCCGCGCCGCGCCGCGCCCGCAAGCCCGCCGATTTGCCGCAATTTTGCCGCGCTTTGCGGGCAGACGTCAGGTGATCGCAGATATTCCCCCTTTACGCCTGGGCAAGGGCGGGCAAGACAGGGGAAAAAAGGCCAGTTGATGCGCGTGTCGGGTCAGGATCGTCGGTTTTTGTTTCTGCAGGGGCCCCATGGGCCCTTCTTCCACCGGCTTGGCAAGATGCTGGAAACCGCCGGTGCCCAGGTCTGGCGCGTGGGCTTCAACCGGGGCGACCGGGCCTTCTGGCCCTCTGCCAGCTTCATCCCCTTCAAGGGCCGGCAAGAGGACTGGCCTGCCACCATCCGGTCGCTGCTGGCAGCCAAGGCCATCACCGATGTCGTGCTTTATGGCGACACCCGCTTTCTGCACGCCGAGGCGATCCGCGCCGCCCGCGCCCTGGGGCTGACGGTGCATGTGTTCGAAGAGGGCTATCTGCGGCCCTATTGGGTGACCTATGAACGGGGCGGCTCCAACGGCCATTCCCGGTTGATGGACACCGGGGTGCCGCAGATGCAGGCGGCGCTGGCGCAGATGGACATGGATCTGCCCGATGCCCCTGCCCGCTGGGGCGACATGCGCCAGCACATGTTCTGGGGCGCGCTTTATCACTGGTTCGTGCTGACCGGCTTTTGGGATTATCGCAACTTCCGCCCGCACCGCAAACTGACGGTGCTGCAGGAGTTTGTGCTTTACTGCAAACGCCTTGCGCTCTTGCCGGTCCATCGGTGGGAACGGATGCTTGCCACCTTGCGCATCAAGCATGGCGGCTTTCCCTATCATCTGGTGCTGCTGCAACTGGAACATGACGCGAGCTTCCAGATGCACTCGCCCTTCTCCACGATGACCGAATTTCTGGCCGTGGTGATCGAGGGCTTCGCCAAGGGCGCCTCGCCACACCATCACATCGTGTTCAAGGCCCACCCGCTCGAAGATGGCCGCGTGCCGGTGGCGCGGGAAATCCGCAGGCTGGCGAAACTGCACGGTGTGGCGGGGCGGGTGCATTTCGTGCGGGGCGGCAAATTGGCGGCGCTGCTGAACCACGCCCGCAGTGCGGTGACGGTCAACTCCACCGCCGCGCAGCAGGTGCTGTGGCGCGGCCTGCCGCTGAAAACCTTTGGCGCCGCAGTCTATGCCAAGCCCGAATTCGTCTCGACCCAAAGCCTG
>JALQYS010000487.1 GCA_023254015.1 Paracoccaceae bacterium | reverse complement strand
ATCTTCATCGCCAACCGGGGCGAGATCGCCGTCCGCATCATCCGCACCGCGCGGGCGCTGGGGATTGAGACCGTGCTGGGTGTATCACAGGCCGACCGCCAGTCGTTGGGGGCCAAGCTGGCCACGAGGGTGGTCTGCCTGGGCCCCGGCCCCTCGCGCGACAGTTATCTGAAGGTTGATACCGTGGTGCAGGCCGCCCTTGGCACCGGCTGCGATGCGCTGCATCCGGGCTATGGGTTTCTGTCGGAAAACCGTGATTTGGCAATGGCTTGCGAAAAAGTGGGGATCATCTTCATCGGCCCCACCCCCGCCAATCTGGAGGCTGTGGGTGACAAGCTGAGCGCCCGCAGCCACGCCCTTGCCGCAGGTGTCCCGCTTGTGCCGGGCGGCAATGCGGCGACCCTGGCCGAGGCCGAGACGGTGGCGGCGCGCGTCGGCTATCCCTTGCTCATCAAGGCCGTGGCAGGCGGCGGTGGCAAGGGGATGAAGCGGGTGAATGACCCCGCCGAACTGGCCCCGCAACTGGACCTTGCGATGGCCGAAGCTGCCGCAGCCTTTGGTGATGCGCGGGTCTATCTGGAGCGTTTCGTCACCTCGGGCCGTCATGTCGAGGTGCAGATTCTCTCAGATGGCGAAACGACCCTTCACGCGGGCGAGCGTGATTGCTCTGTGCAGCGCCGCTATCAGAAAGTGGTGGAAGAGGCACCCGCGCCGGGGCTCTCCCCTGACCTGCGCGCGGGCCTCTTGCAAGCCGCCACTGCCTACGCCCGTCACATCGGCTATCGCTCCCTCGGGACAGTGGAGTTCATGGTCGATGTGGAACGGGCGGCCTTTTATTTCCTGGAGATGAACGCCCGGATCCAGGTGGAACATCCGGTGACCGAGGCGATCACCGGGCTTGACCTGATCGCCACGCAAATCGGCATTGCCGAGGGGCGGCCCCTTGCGATGCGGCAGGAGGATATCGGCTTTCAGGGCCACGCCATCGAGTGCCGTCTGAATGCCGAAGATATCGCGCACGACTTTCGCCCCTCGCCCGGACGGGTGACCTTGGCGTGGTTTCCCAGTCTGCCGGGACTGCGCGTCGATACCCACATGGAAAGCGGCGCGATGATCCCGCCGCATTACGACAGCATGGTCGCCAAGCTGATCGCCCATGGCCCGACCCGCCAAGCCGCCATTGCCACCATGCAGCAGGCCCTAAGGATCCTGCAACTGGAAGGCATCGCCACCAACGCCCCGCTGCATGCCGCCATCATGGCCGACGAGGAGTTCGCCAAAGGCGGCGTCGACACCAATTACCTCGGGGGCCTTCTTCCCCGCCTTGCCGGAGCCTGCCCATGACGATTTCCCTCATCGACACAACGGTCCGCGATGGCAACCAGTCGAACTGGGGCGCGACGGGGCTGGATACCGCGATGATGCTGGGCATTGCCCCTGCCATGGACCGGGTGGGGTTCGAGGCGATCGATTTCACCACCTCTACCCACATGGCCGTGGCGGTGCGGTTTTCCAAACAAGACCCGTGGGAACGCCTGCGCCTGTTCCGCGCCGCTGCGCCCAAGACCAAGCTTTCCTTTCTGACGACCGGCATGCGCTTTATCTCTTGGGAGACCGCCAGCCATGAACTGATGGAGTTTTCCTTCCGCTTACTGGTCAACAACGGCATTGACCGGTTCGCGGTGATGGACCCGATGAACAACGTCGCCGCCATGCGCACCATGGCGGACCTGACGCGCAAGGCCGGGGGCAGCGACATTGTCGCGGCGCTGACCTTTACGCTCTCCCCCCTGCATGACGACGCCCATTTCGCCGAGGCCGCCCGCAAGCTGACCGAGACGGGCCAGTTTGACCGGCTGTATCTGAAAGACCCCGGCGGGCTGGTGACCCCCGAACGCGCCCGCACGCTGATCCCGGCGATCAAGGCGGCGATCCGGGTGCCGCTGGAGTTCCACTCGCACTGCACCATCGGCCTTGCGCCGTTCAGCTATCCCGAGGCGGCGCTCTCAGGCGCGACCTGCCTGCACACCTCCTCTTCTGCCGCCGCCAATGGCACTGGCCAGCCCGCCATGTCCCCCACCATCGCCAACCTGCGTGACCTTGGCCTGACAGTGGATGTTGATGACGAGGCGGTTGCCGAGATGGACGCCTGGTTCACTACGCTGGCCCGTGCCGAGGGGCTGGCCCATGGCACCCCCGGCGAGTTTGACCGCAGCTATTTCCGCCACCAGATGCCCGGCGGTATGATGGGCACGATGAAGCGGCAATTGGCGGAAATGAAGCGCCTGCACCTTTTGCCGCAGGTGCTGGAAGAGGTCGAACGCGTGCGCGCCGACCTGGGCTATCCCATTATGGTGACACCATTTTCACAGCTTGTCGGCTCGCAGGCGCTGATGAACGTGCTGTCAGGAGAGCGATATCAGAACGTCCCGGATGAGGTGACACGCTATGTCTTGGGCCGGTTCGGCGCGCCCGCCATGCCCTTGAACCCTGAGGTGGAAGACCGGATCAAATCCTCCAAGCGCGCCAAGGAACTGGATGAAGAACCCCGGATGGGATCGTTGGACGAGCTCCGCGCCAAGGTCGGCAAGGGCTATTCGGACGAAGAATTCCTGCTGCGCGCCGTCATGCCCGCCGATCAGGTCGACGCGATGAAGGCCGCAGGTCCTGCGCCGCGCGATTACAATCCGCAGACCCGGGCCTTGAAATATCTGGTTTCCGAGCTGACAAAGCGGCCAAAGCTGTCGGGGGTGAAGATATCCAAACCCGGCTTTTCCCTTGAATTGAACGGAGGCCGCTGATGCACCCCCACCCGATCCGCGCTGCGGTTTTCGACATCGACGGCACGCTGGCCATGATGGACAAGGACAGCGGCACCTATGCCGCCCTGCCCGGCGCCGTGGCCGCCCTTGCCGCCTTGAAAGCGCGGGGAATGCCCGTGGTGGCCTATACCAACGGCACCTTCTTTCCGCCTGCGCATTATTACCCGCTTCTGGCCGATGCCGGGCTGGTGCTTGATCCCGGCCATATTCTGACCCCCGCGACGGTCGCGGCCCGGCAACTGGCGCGGATGGGGGTCAAGCGCCTTTTGACCATCGCTGCCGACGGCACCCGCGTGCCCCTGCGCGATGCCGGGATCGAGGTTGCCCTGACCGGCGAAGGGGGGGAGGTCGACGGTGTCATGCTGGGCTGGACCAAGGATTTCGGCGCGGCGGATCTGGAGGCGGCGGCGCAACTCCTTTGGGCCGGAAAGCCGCTTTACGCCACCTCCATCGCCCCGCATTTCGCAGGCGCCAAAGGGCGGCTTCTGGGGATTTCCGGCGCGGTGGCGGCGGCGCTTCATAATGCCACAGGCGTCAAGGCCAAAGTGTTCGGCAAGCCGGAAACCATTGGTCTGGAAGATATTTCCGACATGCTGGGCATCCCCGCGCAGGAAATGGTGGTCATCGGCGACGACCCCAAGCTGGAGATCGCCATGGCCCGCAAGGCTGGGGCCTTTGCCGTGGGCGTGACCACTGGCACCGTCGATCACGCGGGCTTCATGGCGGCAGATGAAGCCCTGCGCGCCAATACCGTCCTGGCGGGGCTTGACGGGCTGATGGCCCAAGGCTGGTGGTGATGGTCACCG
This sequence comes from Paracoccaceae bacterium, assembly GCA_023254015.1. Classification (GTDB taxonomy): domain Bacteria; phylum Pseudomonadota; class Alphaproteobacteria; order Rhodobacterales; family Rhodobacteraceae; genus Tabrizicola_A. The sequence continues at coordinate 5,970 of JALQYS010000487.1, read as the reverse complement.
AGGGCCAGCTTCTGTGGCAGGCGTCTGACGCCCGCAAGGCCAGGTTGAACCTGACCGCCTTCATCGCCTGGCTGAACGCCCGGGGCCATGATTTCACCGGCTATGCCGACCTGCAGGCATGGTCCATAGCGGACTTGTCCGGCTTTTGGGGCGCGGTGCGCGATTATTTCGGCCTGATCCATGAGGGCTCGCCTGATCCCGTGCTGAGCGATGCCCCGATGCCCCGCGCCCGCTGGCTGCCAAAGGCGCGTCTGAATTATGCCGAGCACGTCTTGCGGCATGAAACCAGCGGCGACCCGGCCCGCGCCATGCTGCACCACGTTTCCGAACTTCGCCCCATGGCGACGATGTCCTGGGCCGAAGTCGGCGCGCAGGTGCGCAAGCTGGCGACCCGCCTGCGGGAGATGGGCATTGGGCCGGGCGACCGGGTGGTCGCCTATATGCCGAACCTGGCCGAAACTGTTATTGCCATGCTGGCCACAACGGCCATCGGTGCCGTCTGGTCCTCGGCCGCGCCCGAGTTTGGCGCGCAGACGGTGATCGACCGCTTTTCGCAGATCGCGCCAAAGCTGGTCTTTGCCGTCAACGGCTATCGCTATGGCGGCAAGGATTTTGACCGCCGCGCGGACCTTGATCGCATCCTTTCGGCTTTGCCCACGGTCGAGACTGTGGTGATGCTCGACTATCTGCCCGGCGCGGGGATGCGGGAAAACGCCCTGCCGTGGGACAGCCTGTTCACCGGCCCCGATGTGCCGCGCGACGTTTTCACCTACAGTCGCGTCGACACCAACCATCCGCTTTGGGTGCTGTTCACCTCTGGCACCACGGGCCTGCCGAAACCCATTACCCACGGCCACCATGGCATCGTGCTGGAGCATCTGAAAACCGCCGCCTTTCATTATGAGCTGAAAGAGGGGCAGGCCCTGCTTTGCTATTCCACCACGGGCTGGATGGTGTGGAACACGCTGATGATGGCGCCGCTGATGAACGGCCGCGCGGTGCTGTATGACGGGCACCCCAGCCACCCCGACGCGCGCCGCATGTGGCAGATTGCCGAGGAAACTCGCGCTTCGGTTTTTGCCACCTCGCCCACCTTCATCCAGATGGTGCGCCAGCAAGGCATTGATCCGGCGCACGATTTCACATTGCCGGCACTGGAGACCCTGCTTCTGGTCGGCTCTCCTGCCACCCCGGAAACCTTTGAATGGGCGCAGAGGGCGGTGAAACCCGACCTTTGGGTCACCTCCCATTCCGGCGGGACCGAGTTCTGTTCCGGCACGCTGGCAGGCTCTCCGCTTTTGCCGACCCGTGCCGGTGAAATCCAGGCCCCCGCTTTGGGCGTGGATGTGCGTGCCTTGTCAGAAGAGGGCGACACGCTGATCGATGCCGAAGGCGAGTTGGCCATTCTGGCCCCGATGCCCTCGATGCCGCTCTATCTGTGGGGCGACGCGGAGTTCGTTCGCTATACGGACAGCTACTTCGACACATGGCCCGGTATCTGGCGGCACGGCGACCGGCTGAGGATGCTGGCGCATGGCGGCAGTTTCGTGCTGGGCCGGTCGGATGCCACGCTGAACCGCTTTGGCGTGCGGATCGGATCGGCCGAGATTTACCGGACGATGGAGGGCGTTGCGGGCGTGGCCGACAGCCTGATTATCTGCGCCGAGGATGGCAAGGGCGGCTATTGGATGCCGCTTTTCGTGCAGATGGCCAAGGGCGTTGCGCTGGACGAGGCCAAGCGGGCCGAGATCATCCGTCGGCTGCGCACGGAACGTTCGCCTCGCCATGTGCCCGACGAAATCATCGACGTGCCCGAAATCCCCGTCACCCTGACCGGAAAGAAGATGGAAGTGCCGGTGCGCAAGTTGATGCTGGGCTTGCCGCTTTCCAAGGCGGCAAGCCGCGATGCCGCGCGCAACCCGGCCGCGCTGGACTGGTTTGCCGATCTGGCCCGCAGGCGGCAGGGATGACGGCGGCCGAGATCTTTTCGGTGCGCGGCAAGGTGGCCTTTGTCACCGGGGCCGCACAGGGCCTTGGCCGGGCAATGGCCGAAGGGCTGGCCGAGAATGGCGCGATCCTTTGGCTATTTGACCGGGACGAAGCTGCCCTGCACAAGGCCGCCGAACAGCTGCGCCGGTCTGGTGCCAATGTGACGGTGACTGTGGGCGACGTGACGCAGGCAGGCGCGGTGCAGGGGGCGATTGATGATCTGATGGCCCATCACGGGCGGCTGGACATCTGCATCGCCAATGCCGGAATTTCCGATGCCCGGCCCGGTCTCTTGCATGAAACCGCAGATGACGATTGGCAGCGCGTGCTGGACGTCAATCTGAACGGGCTGTTCCTGACCTGCCGTGCGGCGTTGGGGGTGATGGCGGCGCAGGGGTGGGGCAAGGTGATCACGGTGGCCTCGATGTGGGGCCTTGCCGCGCCGGCGGGGGCCTTTCCGCGCCCGGCCTATGCCGCATCGAAGGGGGCGGTGGTGAACCTGACGCGGGAAATGGCGCTGCATTATGCGGGCATGGGGATTCAGGTGAACGCCCTTTGCCCCGGCATCTTCCAGACCGAGACCCGGCCGCGCGACCCTGCGGCCGCCATCGCCTATACCCCGATGGGGCGGTTGGGCCGGCCCGAAGAGATCAAGGGGGCGGTCTTGTTCCTTGCGTCCTCCGCCTCGGATTTTGTGACCGGCACGACGCTGGTGATCGATGGCGGGGTGCTGGCGCGCTAGCCTTTTCCTGCCCCCACCCCCATCCCACAGAGGGGGAGGGGAGGCGCCCCGAAACAGGCGGGTGCATTCGGGGGCCTTTAGCCCGTGTCAAAGGTCAAAGGTGGCAAAAACCGGAACGTGGTCGCTGGGCTGATCCCAGCCGCGCGCGTCGCGCAGGATGCGGCTGCCATGCGCCGCATTGGCGATATCGGGCGTGGCCCAGATGTGATCCAGCCGGCGGCCCTTGTCGGCGGCGTTCCAGTCAGGGGCGCGATAGCTCCACCAGCTGTAAAGCTTGCCCTCGGGAATGTCGGCGCGGGTGACATCCACCCATTTGCCCGCCTCCATCACCTCGTTCAGGTGATCCACCTCGATCGGGGTGTGGCTGACGATCTTCAGCAGGGCCTTGTGGCTCCAGACGTCATCTTCGCGTGGGGCGATGTTCAGATCGCCCACCAGAATGGCACGGTCAGGCGCTTGCCAGTGAAAATGGTCACGCATCTGCGTCAGGAAGTCGAGCTTCTGGCCGAATTTCTCGTTCACCTCGCGGTCGGGAATGTCGCCGCCCGCCGGAACATAGCAGTTGTGGATGGTCACGCCGTTTTCCAGTTGCGCGGCAACATGGCGGGCATGGCCCAGTTGCGCGAAATCCTGATCGCCCACATCCATGATCGGCAGCTTCGACAGGATCGCCACGCCATTGTAGCCCTTTTGCCCGCGGGCGACCATGTAGCGATAGCCAAGGGCCTGAAATTGCTCGACCGGGATCTTTTCGACCGGGCTTTTGCATTCCTGCAGGCACAGGATGTCGGGGGTTTCCTCGGCCATCAGCCGGGCCACCAAACCTTCGCGCAGGCGGACAGAGTTGATGTTCCAGGTGGCAAGGGTAAAGGGCATGGTCGTCTCCGGCTTGGGCTGGCCCCTTATGCCGCAACGGCGGGAAAAAGAAAGCCCGGCCAAGGGGGCCGGGCGAAGTCCAACAGGGAGGTGTTCCATACATACCATCGAATCGACCTCCTGCGAATTGACTCAAATCAAATGTTCAGGAGTCATGGTTTTTTGGTCACAATCTTGGGTTGTTATTTGGCGGATTTTGTCTGGCTTTGATTTCTTGACAGGGGGCCGTTCCCGCCACAGGGTCGCGCGATGAACGGGCGTCTTTGGGTGAACCGGAATTTCCGGCTGTTGTTTTCTTCGGCCATGGCCACGAATCTGGGCGATGGGCTGATTGCGGTCGCGGTGCCGTGGCTGGCGACGATGCTGACCGGTGATCCCTTGCTGATCGGATTGGTCGCCGCGGCGCGCCATCTGCCTTGGGCGCTGTTTGCCCTGCCTGCAGGCGTGCTAACCGACCGGCACGACCACCGCCGCCTGATTCTGGCCGCCGATGCGGCGCGGCTGGTCCTGTCGGTGGCGCTGTGTGGGCTGGCGCTGACTGCCCCGCCCGGCACGGGTCCGGTTCTTGCGCTTGCGGCCCTAGCATTTCTCTTGGGATCGGCCGAGGTCTTGCGCGACAACACGGCGCAGACCTTTCTGCCCGATGTGGTGGACAAGCCGCAGCTGGAGCGGGCCAATGGCGCACTTTGGGCGACGGAGCGGTTGGCCGGACAACTGGCCGGGCCGCCGCTTGCCGGGTTTCTGATCGGGCTCACGGTCGCCCTGCCCTTTGGCGTGCAATCGCTGCTTTTGCTGCTGGCGCTGGCCCTGATCGGCGCGATGCGCCTGCCGCCCCCGGTCCATCCGGGCCACCATCAGCCCGCGCTTGCCGCCATCCGCGAGGGCCTGGCCTGGCTTTGGGCCAATCCACGGCTCCGGCGGCTGGCGCTGGTGTCGGGCGCGTTCAACTTTGTCGGCTATGGGTTCTTTGCGGTCTTTGTCCTTTATGCGCAAGAAGTTCTGGGTCTGGACGTGGTGGGCTATGGCGCCTTTCTGACGCTGGTGGCCTGTGGCGGTCTGGCCGGATCCATCCTGGGGCCGATCGTGGCTGTGCGGATCGGACCAACGGCCTCGCTTTTGCTGGGGATCGCGGTGTTCTCGGCCAGTTCGGCCAGTCTGGCCCTGCAGTCACCGATCTGGGTGGTTGCGGCCTTCATGGTGGCGGACGGGTTCACCGGCATGTTGTGGGACATCACCGTTGTCAGCTATCGCCAGCGCCACATTCCGCCGCCGCTTCTGGGCCGGGTGAACAGCGCCTATCGCTTCATCGGAACCGGTCCGGCGGCCTTGGGGGCCTTTGCCTTTGGCGCGCTTGTGGCCTTGGCCGAGACACCCGACGACCGCATCCCCGCGCTATTGCTGCCCTATGCGGTGGCCTCGGGGGTGACGGCGCTGCTGGCGGTCTATGCGGCCTTCCGTCTGCGACTGGCATGAAGAAAGCCGAAAAAAAACCGGGCGCGAACGCCCGGCCAGTTCAACAGGGAGGGTGCCGTGTCATGACCCCGACACGGCGAGGGGAAGGAGGGCGGGAACGAGGGAGGAGGTTTCCCGCCTGCCGGTAAGATAGGTGCCCATAAGGGCAACAATAAGTCCCCAACCGTTAATTTTTGGCAAATTACGCCACCAGCTTGTAGCCGCCGCTTTCGGTCAGCAAAAGCCGCGCATTCGAGGGGTCGGCCTCGATCTTCTGGCGCAGGCGGTAGATGTGGGTTTCCAGCGTGTGGGTCGTGACCCCGGCATTATAGCCCCAGACCTCGTGCAAGAGCACATCGCGCGGCACCACACCGGATTGTGCGCGATACAAGAACTTCAGGATGTTGGTCTCCTTGTCGGTCAAGCGCACCTTCTTGTCCTTGGCATCGACCAGCAGTTTCTGCGCCGGCTTGAACGTGTAGGGGCCAAGCTGGAACACCGCGTCTTCCGATTGCTCATGCGTGCGCAGTTGCGCCCGGATGCGCGCCAGCAGCACCGGAAACTTGAAGGGCTTGGTCACATAGTCATTGGCGCCCGAATCAAGCCCAAGGATCGTGTCGCTGTCGGTGTCATGGCCGGTCAGCATCATGATCGGCGATTTGACCCCGGCCTTGCGCATCCGCTTGCACAGCTCGCGGCCGTCGGTATCGGGCAGGCCCACATCAAGGATCACCAGATCGAACAGACCCTGCTTGACCTTCTCCATCCCTTCGGCGCCGGTCTGGGCTTCGAACACGTCGAAATCCTCGGTCATCACCAATTGTTCCGACAGCGCCTCGCGCAGGTCGTCGTCATCATCCACCAGCAGGATCTTTCGCAGCGTTGCCATATATGCCTCCTGTGCGGCCTTG